>CAYZYB010000117.1:0-9399 GCA_964481505.1 uncultured Planctomycetaceae bacterium
GGTCAGCAGCTTGGTGGTGAGGGCTCGGACGAATAGTTCCTGTTGTTCCATCAGGATTTTCTTGAAGCCGATGACGTTGTCGTATTTGGAGCCGTTGGGGAGTCTGCCGGAAGCGTCAACTTTGACTTTCTTATCATACATCGTTCGCCAACGACCGATTGGATCAAAGTTCTCCAGCGCGAAGCCCATGGGATCGATCTTGCGGTGGCAATCGTTGCAGCTGGCGACGTTACGATGTTTTTGCAATTGATCGCGAATTGATTTTGCGCCGCGAATATCAGGATCGAGTGGTTCGATGTCCGGCGGTGGCGGTGAAGGTGGCGTGCCAAGAATGTTATCGAGCAACCAGACGCCGCGGACCACTGGAGACGTGTCGATGCCGTTGGCCGTGACGGTAAGCACGCTGGCCTGGCCCAGCAAGCCGCCTCGTCGCTTGTCGGTGAGTGCAACTTTCTGAAATTCGAATCCATCCCCTCGTGGCGAAGGGATTCCGTAATGCAGCGCGAGAGGCTTGTTGACGAAGGTGAAATCGGAATCCAGGAAGTTGGCAACACTAAGGTTTTCATCCAGCAGGTAACGAGTGAACAACCGCGTTTCCTGTTTCATCGCGTGGCCAAGGTTGAAGCGGTAATAATTCCGAAACTGATCACGATCGGGAGGACTCCCGCCAAGCTCTCGCAGTGTCAGCCAGCTTCCCAGAAACCCTTCGATGAACGCTTCGGAACGTTCATCGTCCAGCATTCTTTCGACCTGTTTCTGCAGGACGGCTGGTCGCCCTAATCTGTCGTTCCGGCTCAACGTCATGAGTTCTTCATCGGGCATGGAAGACCAAAGGAAACTGGCCAATCGGGACGCCAGCATTGAGGCAGGTGCGTTATCTGCGCTTGGCTCTTCGAAGTAAATGAAAGCTGGTGAGCACAGGGCCGTTTTCACCGCGTCGCCATAAGCTTCAATCGCCGACCGTCCTGCTTTGCGTTGTTGAGTGGCAACCGTCATCAGTCGATCAAGCTCTTCCTGCAGCACCGGCCGACGGTAGGCTCGAGAAGCAAACGTCTGTAGTTTCTGACGCATCTGAACATCAGTAATTTTACCCGACGCCAGAACGCTGGCCTCGTCTTCGCCGAATACAATCTGCTGCGACGGTCTGGGCCATTCGTCATAAAAAGGACCTTCGATTTCGATTTCGTAAATCTGAATCTGTGGCAGCTTACCATACTTAATCGCGTTGAAACGATGTTCAACGATTCCGCCCTTCTTCAGTTTTGGAAACTGATCGGCGTACTTTTTCACCAGCTTGCCCCACAAATTTCGGGCATCCATCAGACCATTGAGAAACGTAAATCGCGGCGTATAGCCAGCATCCAGCCAGACGCGAACGGTGTACCACTGAGTTTCGTCAGCCAGATCGATTTCCGCCAGCAGTGGTTCCATCGGCTGTGTCAGATGCAGCGAACCGACGGTGTGATCTCCAGGCACAATTCCCAAACGCAGCGGCTGTTTTTTGTCTGTACCAATGAAGTCATCGTCGTAGGGATGCTCGCGATTCAGAGCTGCCGCCTTGATGCGAATCTCGTAGGTCCCATCGAACGGTACTCCCTTTTCGAATGCATGAATCGGTCCATACGCACCTTCCGGCTTGTCAGCTCCCGGAACATCGTACAGCGTCATATGGGCGAACTTGTTGGTCTTGCGATGAACCTGATCAATTTCGGGCTGCTGATCAAAACCATCTTTGAAAACCCACTTTTGCACTTCTGGTTTCGTCAACGGATAGACAGCCTTATCAACAATGACTTCCGCAGCAGCAAGATAATTCTGCAGCAGATATCCGGAAGTCACCAACGAGTCACCGACGTTGTCTAAGTGTTCCACCGTTTGATCGCGTGGGAAACCTTCCGTCGGATCGAACATCACCGTATTCATGCGAAAAAGATCGCGAATCGTGTTGCGGTATTCGCGAGCGTTCAATCGGCGCAGAATCGTTTCGCCTCCGGAAGTGTCTCGGCCGGCATGAAAAGCCGCTATGTTTTTTGTCAACCACTGGACAACCAATCGGCGTTGATCGTCCGTGGGCTGACGTTCGTCCGCGGGCGGCATTTCACCTAAGTTTAACTGGTCGAGAATGTCCTGGTAATCGGCCAGCGTGTTGCTGTTATCGATCGAAATCGGCAGCGTGTCGAACCGGCGTTCGCCATTTCGTTTTTTGGCGCCGTGGCATTTGCTACAGTGTGTCTTCAGGAATGGCGCGATTTTTTTCCTGAAGATTTCTGTTTGCGTTTCCTCGGCGGCGCGCGCGGCGGTGGCGAGAAAACAGCCAGAAATCAGCATCAAAAAGGCGACGCCGATTGCCCGTCGAAACCGTTGACGAAGAACACAGCTTCGTTGAAACGAAAGACCACACGGCTCCTTGAAGGTGCCGACTTTGTGCTCGTCCGTTTTCACATCGTGCCTTCTCTTCGCGGTCAACAAATGCGAATTGCTCATCACCCATCCAAACCCGTCAGAGTTCCGGTGCTCATACTGAACGTGTCCGTTTCCAGACCAAATCGCTGCAGCATCGTGAGGAAGAGATTACTCAGCGGGACACGAGAACGGCCGTCCTTCGGGAACTTCTTGTGTTCGCCGTGACGAAAGCCACCGCCTGCCAGAATCAGCGGAAGGTTGCTGTTGGTGTGCGAGTTCGCATTGCCCATTCCACTGCCGTGCAACACCATCGTTTTGTCGAGCAACGTTCCGTTGGAATTCGGTTCGCGAATGGACTTCAGCTTTTCAACAAACCGAGCCAACTGTTTGAGCTGATACGTTTCGATTTGAACAAGCTGGTCAATATTAGACTGCTTTTTCCCATGATGCGAAAGACTGTGATAGCCAGCCTTAATTCCAAGGTCCCGGATGGCAAAGGTCTTGCCAATCTCAAGCGTCGCAACTCGAGTGGAGTCGGTTTGCAGAGCGAGCGCGATGAGATCGTAGATTCGTGGCATGTCTTTGACGAGACCTTCGTTGCGCGGCTCCTTCATCGCCGTTTGAGGTTTGGGAACCTGTTGCCACTGACGATCCATCCCCAGTTTGCGTTCCACATCTCGCACCGACGAAAAGTACTCTTCGAGCTTTCGGCCGTCGTTTTTGTTGAGCTTTCGTTTTAGCGATTTTGCGTCGCCAAGAACGGAATCAAGAATGGACGCCTGCAATTGAATTCGCTGCACAGCCGACTTCTTTGCTTCCGCCGAATTTTCGACGAACAACTGTCGGAACAGTTCGCGCGGACCGGGAATCGGCGGAACTCGCGTACCCGTCCGGGTCCAGCTCATCTGACAGCCGCCGTGAATACCATCGTCTGAACCGATTGTGAGCGATGGAAACCGAGTCTGCGAGCCAACAAATTCAGCCGCTTTTTGATCGAGGCTGATGCCGCCTTCAGGCATGTTTCGGGCGTCGGCCGCTTTGACGCCTGTCAGGAATGCGTGAATCGCAAAGTGGCCACCTTTTAATCCGTGATCCAAATGTGACAGCAACGTGAAGTCGCTTCGATGAGCGGACAGCGGTTTCAATGTCGGTGAAATTTTGTAATTGCTTCCATAATCCTTCGGCCAGAAAGATTCCGGATACATGCCGAATTCATTACCGATGCACACCATCCTGACAGGAGCGGCGGCTTTGGATGACTCAGCCATTGCAATTGGTGAAGATTCTAAAGCAGGTAGTGCGATAGAGACTCCGGCAGCTTTCAGGAAAGAACGGCGTCGACGGGAGAGCAGGGCCATAGGAAGGAACCATCGATAAGATCAGGCGGGAAGGTGGGGTGGTATTGTATTCCGGAAGTCAGTCGGTTCCCAGAGATTGCTCTTCGCAAATCATTACCAGGCAGTTTTCCAAAGCAGAGCGACACGCGAGGTCGCATACCCAGCGTTTTGCGGCCCCGACGACCAGTTTATCTTCCAAAACCGGTTCACGTTCCACAGCGTCGCAGTTGGGTTCTCAAACCGAATCCAGACGGACGGGAATCCAGAACGATGAATTCTTTTTCAAAAGTTCACCGGATGAATGAACGGAGAGATACTGCCCAAATCGCGGCACTTCTTTCCGAAAGCTATTTCCCTCGACTCATGGGAATTGTAAGGCTGCGCGGGAATTGAGATCTGCCACGGAGTAACGACTGCTACGACTTTCGCTTCTTCCGCCTCTTCTTTTTGCGACCCGACTGCCTCGGGCCGGATTCTCTGGGGCCCTCAAGTTTTTGTTCCAACTTTTGCAGTCCGTAACCGCCGGCGACGATTCCACATTCAAGCAGCACAAACAGGATTGGCAGCCAAATCCGATTCTGCAGGTGCCAGGTGATCACGGAAAAGAAGTTTGGCAACTGCGTGATGCTGGTCGTGACAAAGCTATAAATGGCCGAAATCAACATCAGTATTCCGGATGCTCGCCTCGCCCGTCGAGAGACGCCAACGAGCACCGCATCCTCGCTACCGGCATAAGATCCAGCTAAAAAGCCCCACGCGAGATACGCCATAAAGATCATGCACATGATCACGATCCAGCGAATTGACTTTTCCTCCGCCGCCATCGAATTGCCTTTCCGATTCAAATGGAATCTTTCTTCAGCCACTGTGCCTTTCATCTGCGTTTCAGTAAACCTCACTATCGCAGACGGAAATCACATTTTCAATAAAACGGTCCAGGAAGCTCAACGCCGTGGCGAATATCCATAATTCTACACTACGGCGCTGCACACCGCTGGCCTGATTGCGACACCAAACAGGAAGTTCCGACATGCCCACACTCCGGCTACGTGCCGTTCACTTCTGCCTGACAACCGTAACACTTTGTTGCCACCTGATCGTGGCCGCTCCAACGCTGTGCGCCGATGACGCCTGGTACGCTATTCCCTTCGACGAACTTGAAATCACGGAGGGAAACATTCTTCCAGCGCCTGACCGTCGAGCCATCAATAGTCAGGCCGCACTGAGCTTCCGCCCCAGATTCCTGCTGGACGGCCCCGGCACCATTTTGGCTGGACGGCAAGTTGGGATGGTTCACAACCACGGCTTCGCGAATCCGATTAGAGACATCAGACACGAAGAAAATTCGATCGTCGCCCAGGCAGCCTCTGGCGCGGATATCACGGGAAGAATGTGGCTTCCGAAAAAAGACTATTCCGGTATGTACGAGATCAAGTTCCGCATTCCGAAGAAACTTGCGAACGAAAAGCACCGCGACAAATTTTTGGCCACACAACACTTTTGGTATCAGACCCTGCTCAACTATCGCGTCGCAGGTCAGGCATGGTTTCGACACCAGGCCCTCGGAACCGCACTGCAGCGCGGAATCCGTCCTGAAAAATCACTCCCACAGGACAGAACCAGGTTTCACACCAATGGGATCCTCCTCGGCACAAAGTCCATCAGCAACAGCCTCGCTCTGGATCAGTTGCTCGATCGGCCAACCGACGAACCGAATGATATTGATCCGCAAACAATCGCCGGATTCCCGGTTACGGAACTCGACTGGAACAAGATCCCAAACGAAAACGAATTCGTGCCAGACCCGCTCGCCGACAATATTCCATTCGACCAGTATGCGATTTTCTTTTCATCATTTCAGGATTACATCGACCTGGTTACGGAGCTTGAAACCAACGGAGCACCATTCCTGGACAGCATTTCGCCATCGATCGAAGATAGCCGCACGCTAAGCCTCTACGAAACGCAACTGTGCCTGTCACTCGGCGACATGGCAAAGAGCATCGATAACCAACTGGTGAAAAGCATGGCATTCACCGGCACAGATCCGTATCTGCGTGGTGGTTCCGAAGTCGCCGTGCTGTTGCAGACGCAAACCCCGGATATGCTGACGATCGCTGTAAAGACCATGCAACAGCAGGCACTGAGGTCCGTCGACGGCTGTCGGCAATCCGAAGGCAAAATCGGCGGCATCACCTGGACCGCCGTCGTTTCGCCAGCACGCCAGATATCGTCTTACGTCATGCAGACAGACAACACCGTCATCATCGCCAACTCTTTGCGGCAACTAAAACAACTTAGCAGCGCAAAAGCAGGAGCGATGCCCGCCATCGAATCGCTGCCTGAATATAAACACTTTCGCAGCCGATATCGGCGAGACAACGAAGACGAAACTGCTTTTCTGATGTTGTCGGGTGCCGCTGTCCGTCAGTGGCGCAGTGCTGCCGATCGAATCGCGTCCACGCGGCGAACCTATGCCGCCGCTGTTCTGGCAGACGAAACCGCTCGACGCATGGACGACCTGGTGAACGGTATCGAAGAGCCGCAAACATTGACTCCCCGATATCGTGTGCCCGGTATGGGGCCAGTCACTCTGACAAGCCAGGGAATCACAGACGCAACCTACGGCAGCAACGGATTTCTAACTCCCGTTTCTGAACTGCGGCGCAACTTCGTCAGCAAGTCGGAAGTTCTGGCTTTCGAAAAGTGGAAAAATGGCCACCAACAATATTGGAAAAAACCACTCCACGGACTTGGCCTTCGTCTGTGCGTTGGCCAAAACAACGTCGCCGCAGACGTAACCGTGATGCCGCCTGTTCTTTCCTTTAACTATGGCTTACTTTTAACATTTTCAAAAAAGGAACCATTCGCCTCCGACACCGGTCAGCGGCACCCTGACAGCATTTTTCATTTCGCGATGAACTTGCCGACTGTCTTCGAATACATCATGGGACCGAATTTTTCAGCGCACTATGAAACAGCGATGGAAGGCCCCGTTACATTGTATCTGGACCGCGACCCATTCTGGGAAGAAGCAGCGAAGCAGAATTACATTTCAGATGCAATGTTCAACGAACCACACCGAGTTCCCCTAGCGATTTCTGTAGGCGTTACGAACGCGAAGAAGCTCACAAACGAACTCAAACTTCACGAGAACCGGGGATTCATCGCACTTACAGAACACAAGCATCGTGGACACACGTGGTATCATCGCACGCCGACAGCGATTGGCCGGAAAAAATATTTCGGGGCGCTGGACTATGTCAGCAACGTTGTGATCCTTCCAGATTCGATGCACGTTTCTCCCAATCCCAAAATGATAGAGGCAGCCATCGACCGCTATGTTGATCGACAACAACTCGCCGAAAAGGGCAAACCGATTCTCGACAACGAGCCCAAATGGATCGGAAGTAACATGGGCCTGCAGATCCGTCCGCCAACAGATGTCATCGATGGCTTTACGCAGCTGCATTTAGCACGTCGACTCCGCGGCCAAAGCTGGTCGAATCTCTGGATCCTGAACGAATGGAAATCGCGTTACCCGAAACACGACGCCGTCGCGCTGCATGAACGCATCTGGAAGTCGCGACTGCGTTGCCCGGGAGGCGGCAGCTACGTCTGGAACGAAGAATTCCGGACGTACGAATCCACAGCCTTCGGCCATCCTGGCCAGCCGCGCACCCCGAAAGAACTGAAATCATTCAACGTGTATCACAACATCAAGCACGGCAATTTTGGCGTCACGATGGAAGAGCAGGGCCTTCGAGCACGTGTGGAAATCCAGCGCTAACCTAGGCGCAGCAAAGGAGCCGTGCCCTGCAAAAACAGGGCACGGCGGTCTGAGTTCTGTCGCCCGTTCTGTTCCATCAGTTGAACAGAATGGCGTACAGGCTTTCCAGCAATGGCTGTTCGATGCGTGGCATGATCCCGAGGTGATCAAGTGCTCGCATGATGCAGGCCATGTCAATCAAGCCGAACGTGTATGGCAGCCGCATCTCACTAAACGAACGCACCTTGCCATCAACGTTCTTACCACGATTCATCCGTTCAGCTGCAGAAACCCAGCGATCACGAGCGACTTCGCGTCGTTCGTACGCCTTCAAAAGTCGCAACTGCTGAGCGTAATCCAGCGGTCGGCCCAGGGCCACTTCTTCTGCCTTACAACTCGCTTCCAGATCCCTGAAAGCGGTTTCCGTCACTTCGTACGCACGCTGCGCACGATTGTGCTTCCACTCCACAACTCGGCGGAGCAGCGCCGAGATGCTACGGAGTATTCCGAATAGCAACATCATCTGGTCGTCTCCTGTCAGGGACCCCGAAACATGGTCAGTGGCAACAGGCGACTGACCGAACGTACGGGGTAGGAGACCGCGGTGTGAATTTGGTTCGCAACATTCCGCGGATAAACGAACGCGCAAATCCAATTACCAAAATGCGACTTCGTCTCACGTCGCCAGCACGTACCATCTGATGAGCCGCACAGGCTACAACAACAAATAGAGACGTCACAAAAACCGAACCAAAGAGCTCCGCGTGTCGCCAACCGATCAGAGAACGTCATACTCACAGCTCGTCACGCGGAGCAATGACGGCTACTTTGATTCCGCGATGCAGTACAGGAATTCATGGCCACGCAGGAACAATTCGTTGCCAGCGAGTGCTGGTGTGGCTGCGAAGCGATCGTCCAGTTGATTCAACGCGAGCTGCCGCGGTTGATCAGAATGCGTAAAGACCAGTGTTCTGCCATCAAGATCAGCAATGTAAATCCGATCTTTGGCTGCCACCGGAGAAGCGTAGATGTTCTGTACACCTGCAAGCCGAAAAGGTCCGCCGGATTCATCACCCGTGCGAATGTTTCGCCGCGACAGAATGTTCTGATAGTGCCGAAGAAAATAGACGGAGTCTTCCACAACCAGCATTGAAGGAACGTACGGAGTCCGCTGAGTCGTCGACCACAAGATGCGTGAAGTCCCCGTGATGTCTCCCGCGGCCGTGCTGAGGTCGATCGCCAGCATTGCGCGAGTGTCATAGCTGCTGGCCGCGATCAGAATGCCGTCCGCCGCCACCGGCGTCGCAACCACATTGGACGACAAACCACCGCACTTCCAAACAACACTGCCACTTTTTAAGTCGTAAGCTCGAATGCGATCCGTTCCCGCAATCACAACCTGCGCTGCTTCGTTTCGTTCAACGATCAATGGCGAAGCCCACGATGTCACTTCAGCGCGATCCTTCTTCCATTTCGTTTTTCCGGATGCCGCGTCGATTGCTTCAACAAACGACTGGCCTTCGTGATCACAATTCACCACCAGCACACCGTCGTGTAATGCAGGCGAAGCTCCCTCGCCGTGAGCGTGCTTGCTCTGCATTTGTTCAAACGGTCGCTTCCACACAACGTTACCTGAAAAATCGAGGGCGTAGAGTCCGTGCGAACCAAAAAACGCATAGACGTTTTTCCCATCCGTGATCGGCGATGCGGACGCCAGGCTACCGGTATCATGTCCGCCTTCATGCGGCAGCGTATCGTTGACAACGGTCTGCCATCGAATCGTTCCATCGGCACGATCGACACAGATCACAGAGAACCGATGCTTCTGCGTCACGTCGACGTTGTCGTGAGCTCCCGGAGCAGTCACAGGAACTGGCGGCAGCTCCGGGC
>CAYZYB010000118.1:0-9394 GCA_964481505.1 uncultured Planctomycetaceae bacterium
CGGCAATCATTTTCAGAGGGCTGTTGTCGGCAGCCGTCTGCTTCCATCGAATGGCGACACTGACGTCAAGTCCAGGACTCACCGGCCCAGGCGATCGCTCTTCTTTTTGTGTTGCCGAAAATGATTCCACGAAACCGTCCCGTCGATTGACCGTCATTTTCCCGGAAAAGCTGACCTTCGACGAAGAACCCTGCACAGCGCCGTCAATCTTCCCGGAGAACGTGACAACGGCCGTTGTGGCATCTGCAGATACCAATTCGCACGTCGCTGACTGTGTGATGACCGCTTCTGTACCAGTTAGCATCGGCACCAGCCATGCTTCCGTATTCCATCGGTCACCGACCTTCACCTGATTGCCTGGCAACAGCGATCGAACGGCCAGAGGGTCGAACGGCATCTGCAGGAGATCCAGTTGCTTTCGCGGCAATGCGAAATTCGGCGACCAGACAATGAGCCCGTTTTCTGAACCATTCACCGACACACTGCGATACGCGGGGGACAATTTGACAGCCGTTGTATGGCCTTTGCCGACCGTCGTTGATGTGGCCGCAACGTCGAATCGTCGCGCGGCCATCAGCGCGAATGGCCCACCTTCTTTCGCTGGGAACGTCCGGTTATGAAATCGAAACTCTCCGCTGGAGGTCAGCGGAAACGTTTGCGGTCCGTCGGCAGATGGTGTGGTAATGTCGCCGGCAATCTGCAATCGATAGTCAACGCTCGTTGAAAGTGGTTGATTGACTTCGGGCAACAATAGGACGGCAGTTTCATCAGCTGCCAAAGGGTTTACCGCACACAAAAAGGGAACAAAACCCAGTAGAATCAGGCCACAGTAGTATCGAATCGACAGCATTTCCAGAAACTCCTCCTTGAAGCGTATTCGTACGGAAAGAATACGCGACAGGATTCACCGAGTCGATCCGAAAAAACAATGGATCAATCACCTGCGATTCAAAATGGTTTGGCTGAAGCCTGATAACCGTTAGGAAACGTTCGCTTGATCTGCCGTATAAATCGGCAGCAGGAAAACCTGTTGAAAGCTTACACCGGAAGTTTCCGCGTCCATTTCGAGTTCCCAATACCGCGGAGGATCGTGGTTCAGCTGAGTCGAAGGCACATCGGCCGGGAGGTCGTAGAAGACTTCAATCACATCACCGGCCAAATGCTCGCCCGGCTCTTCGATCATGAAGTACTCCGTCCATTCTGTTGATCTAGAGTAGTGCTTTGAACCACCTCGACCATTGTTGCGACCGCGCGTCTGAATTTTTTCCTGAATGCACCGCAGCGTAAACGTAATTTTCTGATAAGCACCGATCGCTCCGTTACCCACCCATCTCAGCTTCAACCTGCGACGCGGTACAAGTGGCATGTTGTCGTATTCGATTCGTCCACCGCCGTATTTTAGTTGCCTCATCGACAACTTGATCGCCTGCCACAGCAAGAAGACAGTTAAGAACACAGGCAGGCAGGAACCGATGGCAAAGGGCAGGCCACCTGCCGTAAAGAAGCCGACATATACGAATGGGACAGAGAACATCGCCACAAAAACAGCACCCAAAAACGACGGAAAGATTCTCTTTCCGCTTTCGTCGGAACTGTATCGCGGACGCCATTCGTGGTCGGCGCGCCAGGGCTCATCGGGGAATCGAAGTGCCAGCGACCGCAGTCGGCTTTTGCGCCAAAGTGCCAAAGTTCCCTGAAGCGAAATCAGAATACCTGCTGCCACGAATATCCCGCCAACAACGGCAACCACCCAGCGCGGAACGTGAAACGAATCATCGTTTGAATTGATGATGCCGACCGCCGAGAAAAGCGTGAACAGGCCTGCCAGCATAAAGGGCATGCCAAAAATGACATGACTCCAACCCGCCGTCAACGCGAACCCGCGCGCTTTGTTCTGCTCGGCGCCTTTTCTGAGCTTCCGCCAGTCTTCCGAGTTACGATCCACACCGGTCTCCAGAATGAATTCGTGTTAGGCTCTGTCCCGAAACAGGTCGTGGTGACTTCCAGCCGGCGCGGAACAGCAGCAAAAACAGTGTGGGGGCAGGATGGCACCCCTACGAAATTGCGTTTGGGGACAAAGCCTAAGTTGTCACCGGGAAAACGCAATGCACGCCTCTCCGGATCAGAGTTTCTGGCCATTATCACGCGGGCGCGTGACCGACGCTTTCCTGCTTCGCTAATTGGCGGGCGGCTTCAGCGATCCCCGCTGCGTCCAGACCAAGATCTGCCAACAGTTCTCCGCGGTCGCCATGCTCGACGAATTCGTCCGGAATCGCCAGCAGCTTGATTCGATCCGTCGGCAGTTGCATATGGCTGGCGGCTTCCAATACCGCACTTCCAAAGCCACCCATCAACGCGTTTTCTTCGACAGTGATTACAAAGCCAGATTGAATGGCTCGACGTACAACGTCCTGATCAACGGGCTTCACAAAGCGAGCGTTCACCACGCCAACATCCAGTCCGTCCGCCTGCAGAAGTTTCGCCGCTTCCACCGCTCGGGGAAGCAGTACACCGCAGGCCAGAATGTTACCGTCTTCGCCCCAGGACAATACTTCCGATCGACCAAGCTCAACCGGAGCCACATCACGTTCCACCTTCTCCGCATTCGTTTTCGGGTAACGAATCGAAGTGGGAGAATCGACCGTCAGGGCAAAATCCATCATCGGCTGAATATCCAGTTCGTCACCGGGAGCCATCACTACCATGTTGGGAAAGATTCGCATGTAAGAATTATCGAACACACCATGATGCGTTGGCCCATCCGGGCCACACAGCCCCGCGCGGTCGAGGCAAAACAGCACGGGAAGATTCTGCAGAGCGACTTCCTGAAAGATCTGATCGAAACTACGTTGCAGGAACGTGCTGTAAATGTCCACGATCGGCCGCATGCCTGATTTTGCCATTCCACCAGCAAACGCGACGGCGTGACCTTCACAGATACCGGTGTCAAAGAATCGCTCGGGAAACTCATCGCGAATACGACCCAGATCGTTTCCGGCACACATTGCCGCCGTCATCACACAGACTTTTTCGTTGTCCTGCATCGCGCGGTGAATCGCATCAGAAACAACATTTGTGTAGGCAACGCTCTTGCTCTTCGCGACAGGCACAATCTCATTGTTTTCGTCACGAGCAAACGGTGCCGGTGTGTGAAACTTGACGGGATCCTTTTGAGCCGGTTCGAAGCCACTGCCTTTTTCGGTGAAGACATGCAGCAGCACGGGGCCTTTGACATCCTTCACCATTTCCAGATAGCGACGCATCGAAGCAATGTCGTGTCCGTCCACCGGGCCGATGTAACGGAACCCCATTTCTTCGAACAACATGCCGCCGTGGAAGAATGTCTTTAACGCTTCTTTGAAGTGGCCCAGCATGTGCTCGACCGGTTCACCGACAACCGGCAGCTTGTTCAACAGCCACGACACGTCGCGTTTGAGTCCGTTGTAGAACGGAGCCACCCGAGCTTTGTCCAGATAGCTGGCCACGCCGCCAACTCGCGGGCAGATCCCCATCTTGTTGTCGTTAAGAATCACCAGCAGGTCTTTGTTAAGACCGGCAGCGTTGTTCATTGCTTCGAACACAATGCCCGAGGGCAGGGCACCGTCACCGATGACAGCAACCGATTTGCGATTGTCGGTTTTGAACAACAAGTCGTCGGCGGTCTTCAAACCGAGCACCGTCGAAACACTACTGCCCGCGTGTCCTGTGACGAATAAATCGTAGTCGCTTTCTTCCGGATTCGGATACCCCATCAAACCGCCACGGCGACGAATGGTGTCGAATTCCGAAAAGCGGCCTGTGACAAGTTTGTGCGGGTAAACCTGATGACCGGTGTCCCAAATGAGACGGTCTTTGGAAAAATCGAATACCGAATGCAGCGCGATGCAGAGTTCAACGACGCCAAGGTTGCTGGCAAAGTGAGCCGCTCGGTCCGACACAATCGTCAGCAACACCTCACGAATTTCCGCAGCCAGCTTTTGTTGCTGCTGGTCGTCCATGCCGCGGAGTTCGGCTGGTGATTTCAATTGCTGCAGAATATCAAACGACATCAATGATCTCTTTCCACGATGAATCGGGCCAGCTGACGCAAAAAGTCCGCTCTGGAATCAAACACTTCCAGTGCCGCACAAGCGCGATCGACGAGCGACTCGGCTTTCTGCCGACTTGCCTCAACACCAATCAGCGACGGATACGTCAACTTCCCGAGTTCGTTGTCTCGACCTGTTTCCTTACCAAGTCTTTCGTTGTCACCAGTCACATCCAGCAGGTCGTCGGCGATTTGAAAAGCCAGCCCGACGCACTGTCCAAATTCCTTCAGTCGCTGCCGCTGTTCCGCAGTGGCTTCCGCGATAGATGCTCCCAGTTCCAGAGCGGCCGTAATCAGCGCCCCGGTCTTCATTTTATGAATCTGAACCAGATGTTCTACGTGGATTACGTCATTGCTGCCGGTGGCATTTGATGTTTCTGGCTCAGCCCTCTCCAATGGAACCGCAGAATCGTCTGCCACTGCACCGATATTCCCGCCAAAATCTCTATCCGCGCTGTTTTCACCATCAGGAAACGGTCCACGTTCCGCTTCCAGATCCAGAATCTGGCCACCCACCATTCCCGCGCCGCCAGCGGCCTCAGCCAGCACTTTCAGACAGTCAGCAGTCACATTCGGAACGACACTCGCGGTCGCAAGGGTTTCGAACGACAGAGTCAGCAGAGCATCACCGGCAAGAATGGCCAGAGCTTCCCCGAAAACCACATGACTGGTCGGGCGCCCGCGCCGCAGGTCGTCATCATCCATTGACGGCAGGTCATCGTGGATCAGCGAATACGTGTGCACCATTTCAATAGCACACGCCGCCGGAACAGCATTGGTCCGGTCACCTCCGCACACATCAGTGGCAATCAAAACCAGAATCGGCCGCAGTCGTTTGCCGCCTGCCATCAGACTGTATTCAACAGCGCGCTTAAGAGCATCCGGCCAGTGTCGTGACTGCAACGTTTCGGTCAGCGCATCTTCCACTGTCGTCCGAACGGTGGCGAAGGTCTGTTGAAACAACTCCGGAGACATCAGCGGTGGCAAATGGAAAGTGACAGTGCAGCAGATGGAGGACTTCAGTCCTGTTGCGGGATGTTGACGATGTCAGACCGCAAAAGCCACCGCAGGCAGTTGAATTTGTCGGCTTTCGCACGGCCGGGCACCCAAAACTCGGCAACTACGATTCCACGCTTACCAACCATCGCGATTTCGTCCAGCGAATCCCGAAACCAGCACGTCCGAAGGGGCATTGATAATCGTCGCGTTCGACCTGAAAGAACCTCGCAGCCACCGCAAATTTGGGCAGATCGGGCTATTATTCTGGCCAGTTCTTGCGGCGGCGAGATTGGTTGCCACCATTGTCAGACACGATCAGCTCCAGGCTGATTTTCCCATCCTCCGGCTTCGCTTTGACAGTAAGTTCCTTGTTCAATTCAAGGGAGTCTAGTGGAGCACCTTCGATGAAATCTTCTGCATGATTGTCATGAATTCCGAAGACGCGAAGACCAGCTTCGTCAGACGCAGTTACGCTCAATCGAACCGATCCGCTGCGCGTCGAAACGTCAAGTATTTTCAGACTGGCCTTTGGAGGTGTCTGGTCTGTTCGTTCGAGTTGAGGATTGAGGAACCTTGAGGACATCAACAGATGTGTGTTTATGTCTGAAAACGTAACCATCTGAGATTGCGGCGTCCGAGGTGACAGGTTTCGACGCATATTTCTAAACCCACTACTCATGATCGTCAACCTTCCTTTCTGCTTGTCGTGAGGAAGTCCGAGTGCATGCCCAAGTTCGTGAATGACAGCACCAAAACCATCTTCGACAAATTCGCAGCGCGGCGAATTCATTCGATGCCCGCCTGCGCGACGACCGGGCACAGGCGTTTGATCAAAGAACTTCTTTTGCTGATCCTGCATTGTCAGAGCGCAAAATTCATCCCTAAGCAGATGAGCTGAATACATTGCTAAACCGCTGGTGCCTGACTTGTATCCGCCCAGAGCGATTGTTCCGTTCCATGCACGATCACTGGGACCGTAGTCGTAGTTTTCGCAGAACACGATTCGAAGTGTACCGTCTCCAAATCCGTTGTCAGCCAATTCCTCCTTGACTCGCTTGAACTGCTCCTGAGGCTCAAATTTCGGAGTGTTGTTGTAGTACATAGCGGGGCGCGTGCCGCGAACCAGATGTGGCCTGAGCAAACCGTTATCCAGCTCATACAGAAGTCCACTTGTCTTCATGCCTTTCGCTGTCAGGTCACTATAAAACATAGAATTTACGAACTGCATAACCACGTGGAGCTTACGCTCCCAATTCGCGACAGGGTCCCGGTCGGACGGGACGAAATAGATCACGCGGACACGATAGTCGTGCTCGTCAGCAATTTTCGCAACTCCCGATTGGACCGGCTTGTCGGAGCCATTCTTCTCGGGAGGTGTCATCGGTCCCTGCTTTTCTTTGATCCAGTCCAGAACGTCATGCGGAGGTTCTCTCCAGGATCCTTGACGGTACTTGATCCACGTTTCCTGGCTCGGCTTTCTCCAGTACGCCCGATCTGCAGTAAACCGGAGAAACAGTTTCGATTTAGTGTTTTGAAGAACAATTTCTTTGTCCGTGCGACTGACTTCTGACAGCTCCTCTACTTTCACATTGGGATGAGAGAAAAGCCAATTCTTGCCCGTCCGATGAACATACGCGCACTCCTTTGAATCAATTTTGAACACCCAGGAAACTCGGTCGTCGGCGTCAGCTGAAAATGCTTCCGTGTGACATGACACCAGCAGCACGCAGGTGTTTAGAACGCAGGCAAACAAAGCAGTGCAAGCTCTATCGAACGGGGATCGGACTGACTGCGTAGAAAATGTAGATTGCAGAGAGGCGACTTTAGCCTCCCTGCAGCTGGATTCGTGTGCCGTCATCATTCGTTACCTCGGGATGGTCTCGATTGCCAGATATTCGTCCACGCGTTCGGTCAACACATGATAGTGCAAACTCTCATCTGATCGAGGACGTCCGTTGGATAGTTACATTGAATAAGCAGAAAATGGCGGCAGATCGTGGATTAATCGCGTGCAATCATGGGCTACCGAAAAATCCTGCGCATCATAACAAGACGCTCAACCAGAAGACGGAATCAACGCAGAACTGACGCAACCGTGATTCGCCTGCGCCGACGTGGCACAGAAATCGGCGAGGTAACCTCGTCGTGGGTCACGAGCTTTCCAGGCGGGCAGGGCGGCTTTGCGCGCGGCCAATTCAGCATCCGAAAGCGAGACTTCAATTGTGCCTTTTATGAGATCAAAGGCGATGGTATCGCCGTCCTGTACGCACGCAATCGGACCACCGACCGCGGCTTCCGGAGCACAGTGCACTCCGATCGCTCCGTGTGATACCCCGGAGACTCGTGTGTCGGAAATGAAGGCCACCTTGCCGTCAAGCTCCGGAACGGCCAACGCCGCTGTCGCGACAAGCACTTCAGGCATGCCCGAAGCAACGGGGCCCCAATATCGCAGGACGATCACCGTGCCTGGTTTGACTCGTCGTTCTTCAACCGCCGTCACGATATCGCGTGGATCATCGAAGCACATCGCCGCGCCTTCAAACTGAGGCTCCTTCATGCTCGACACTTTGAACACGATGCCATCGGGCGCGAGATTGCCGAAGCAGATCTGCATGTCGGCGAACGGCTTAAAGCAGTTCTCTTTGCTGACAATCAGATCCTGTCCGTCTGGTGGCGCTGCCACGTCGGCGAGATTTTCTGCCATCGTTTTTCCGGTCACGGTCAGACACGAACCATCCAGCAGACCGCAATCCAGCAGATGCTTCAACAGCACCGGCGTGCCTCCGATCTTGTGCAGGTCGACCATGGTTCGTGGACCACGTGGAGCAAAACTGCACAGCACGGGCGTATCGCGAAAGATCTGCTGCAGGTCCTGCAAAACGAAATCCACTTCCGCTTCGCGGGCGAGTGCTAACAGGTGCAGGACACCGTTTGTGGAACCACCCGCCGCCGCAATCGACACAGCCGCGTTTCGAAAAGCCGCTTCGGTCAGAATATCGCGAGGACGAATGTTGTTTTCCAGCAGGTTCTTCAGTGCGGCTCCAACACGACGGCATTCCTCGCGTTTCTCATCGTCAACCGCTGGAATCGAACTGCTCGATGGCAACATCAGACCAATCGCTTCGCACGCGATTCCCCAGGTATTGAACGACGCAGCAATCCCGCATCCGCCAGGACCCGGACACGCGGTTCGCAAAATTTCATCGCCCTCCGCCTCTGTCATCTCCCCAACAGAAACCGCGGCCTGCGAGTCATACACGTCCAGAATCGTCACGTCTTTGCCGTTGTGGCAACCGGGCAAAATGCTACCGCCGCTCACAATCAACCCGGGGTAGTTGCAGCGAGCCAGTGTCATTGCGAAGCCTGGGCCATTCTTGTCGCAATGATGCAGTCCGATCATGGCGTCGTAGCAATGAGACGTCACCACACATTCTGCGCTGTTGGCGATCAGGTTTCTCGAAGGCAGGCTTGCGTTCCCGCCTTCGTGCCCCTGAGTGATGTTGTCACTGACGCCGGGAGTACCGAACGGAAACGCGAGCATTCCCGCGGCTTCGCAGCCCTGTTTGATTTCCGTTGCCAGTTCGTAAGCGTGGACGTTGCACGTATTGCCTTCCAGCAGCGGCACACCGATACCAATCTGCGCCTTGCCGAAGTCGGCTTCAGTCATGCCAAGCGCGTAGTAAAACGCAGTTACGCCTTTTTGCCAGCCGGCGGTGAGTTGCTTGCTGTTCCAGTTGATGGCGTTCGACATTTGGGATCTCAGGGTTTCGAATTTCAGATTTGAAATGCCAGGCCCGGCGTTTCAGGCACTCACTCATGTGCAACTACGGAAGGCGTTTGACGCGAACATTGCGATACCAGGCTTCACCGGGGCCGCCGCCGTGAATTTGAAGGGCAATCTTTCCCTTCAGTGGAATGTCTTTGTCTTCTTCGGTGAAGTCCACGGTCTGCAAACCATTGATCCACAGCTGAATACGGGGGCCTTCGCAAAGAATCCGGTAGTCATTCCAATCTTCGAGCTTAAGTACCTTGCTAAGTTCTGCCAAATCCGGGCCGGCCAAAATCCTGCGACGACGCGACTCATCGTACAGAGCCCCCCAATACTTCTGACCGAGATCTGCCTGATAACCGATCATCTCATGGTGATCCGGAATTCGCTCGCTCCGAATCTGGATGCCCGCATTCGTGTTTTTGCCGAGCAGTTTGAATTGCAACCGCAGCTCGAAATTTTCGAAGTCGTCCTTGTGAGCCATGAAAAAGTTATGGGGAATCTTTTCCTTGAGCTGCCCACCAATAACAGACTCAGCC
>CAYZYB010000119.1:0-9375 GCA_964481505.1 uncultured Planctomycetaceae bacterium
GCAGCAGGATGAACGCGGTGGCAAACAATGCCCAGAGTGTGAGGATCCTTTCGGCGATCACGACAGTGTGACTTCAGCACGCAGGATTTGCTCCGCATCGGCGCGGCTGAGGAAATTCATGACCAAAGGCTGTGACAGATCATCCTGCGACTGTTGCCAGGTAGCATAAAACCCGTCTGCGGTCGCCAGAACGTCGACGTACCGACTGCAACCGGTTCCCGTTGGGCTGATAAACATCGGCAGCAGGTCCGACAGGCGAATCGCATTGTCGACGTCGTCGTTGATGATCACGGAAGCGCCGCCAATTTCTTCGCAGCTATAGCCGCGTGGGCGCTTGACCGCGGTGTTGTGTTCATCCAGTGGACGCAGGCATTCGCCGCCGCAGTAGAAGAGTATTTTGTAGTCCTGATCAGCAAACACCCCGATCGCGGGAACCGACAAAACACTGGTTCCGCGAGTCATCGCGACATCCCACGTTGTCCCTCGTGGAAACACGCCGTGCTGCGGCTGCGACACGAAGGATGTGGCGCTGGGGATATCAGCAACACCGGTGTTGGAACTCGACCATCCAAACGGGTGACTGCAATACCCAAGTCGGTCACCACTTGAAGTTGTCCAGAAGAACGGGTCTTTCACGTGGAGATGTTCCGGGCAATCGCTGTCGAACGCCGGCTGGATCTTTGCGTTTGTGAGTGCTTCGATTGATGCGGCACGAAGGACATCGATCGTCCATACACCAGCACCCGGCTTTAGGAAGTCGGCAACAGAATCGGGATAGGCGACTCCGGTCTTTTCTGTCGACACAAAAAGTTCTGCGCCGTCATCCGTGAAACGCAAACAACTGCCTTCGATCGACAGCACGTCGCCAGAGGGACTGTTTAGTGCGGCCTTGTCCCACGACGCGAACTTTTCGAAAGTTACTCCCTTATCAGTCGATCGAAAGATAGCCAGCTCCAGTCCGCGCGTGCCGGCGGCAACCCCCGTTCGCGAATCACCGGCGTTTCGGAAACGTCCGACCACATAGAGTGCTCCATCCGGGCTCTCCACCATGTTTCCGCCGCCAAACCAGAAGCCGGTCGACCGGTCCAGTGGTTCAACGATCACTCGAGCTGCTGTTTGATCGATAAGTGCGTGACAAAAACGAGTCAGACTCTCGCGAGCGGTCCGGGCAATCGACATGGATAGATTATTGGGGCTGGGCTTCAGGTTGCGGTTGCGGAAAGGAACTATTCGCTGAGCGCGCGATTGATCGCGTCGATCAGCACCTCCATCGCGAATGGTTTACGCAGGTAGTCAACGACGCCGAGCATTTCTGCGTAGGCTTTGTGACGACTGCCTTCGTTGGCGGTCATCATAATCACCTTTGGTGGGTTCTCCATTTCGCTGAGGAATTCCAGTACTGGAAATCCGCCCTGACGAGGCATCATCATGTCGGTCAGCACCAGGTCGGGCTGTTTCGAAGTAATCAGTTTTCTGCCGTCATTGCCATTGGTGGCCGCGAAGACTTCATAGCCTGAAGCTTTGAGGACCGTTTGCACGGTGTTGGAGATCTCACGATCGTCTTCGATTACCACAATTGTTTTAGCAGCCATTGCCTGCGTCTTTCAGGATTTCTATCAGGTCACAACTCAGCATTCTTCCTGCGTTGGTCAGATCATAGCCAAAAGAAAACGCCGCGGACAACGATTGTCCACGGCGCTTCATTGGATCTGGTTGTTAATCGTGCCAATCAGATGGCAGATTCGTCGAATTCGCCGGTTCGAATGCGGATTACTTTCTCCACATTAGTGACAAAGATCTTGCCGTCACCAACCTGCCCTGTTCGCGCGGCATTGACGATGGAATCGACCACCTTGTCGAAATCTTCATCTGCAATGACCACTTCGATTTTGACTTTCGGCATGAAGTCCACGATGTATTCTGCACCGCGGTACGTTTCTTTATGCCCTTTTTGACGCCCGAAACCTCGGACTTCTGTCACAGTCATTCCGTGGACGCCAGCTTCTGTAATAGCCGCTTTGACGTCTTCGAGTTTGAAGTGACGGACGATTGCCTGGATCTTCTTCATTATTTCAGTCTCCGTGTTGTATGGAAATCAGCCTCATGAAAGGCCAAATTGGCGAAAATGGAATGCTTCCCGCGGATGCTTCAGACCAAACGAAACCACCACCACAAGGTGATGGTGGTTCTGTTGTCTGGGACGAAGCATACCTTGTTAAGCACTTATTGGAAAATGTAACCTTCTTCGCCGTGCTGAGTGATATCGAGCCCGCGAACTTCGTCGTCTTCGGTCACTCGAAGTCCCATCGTCGCATCCAGCACTTTGCAGATCACTAACGTTACCACGGCGCTGAACGCCAACGCTGCGCCCACGCTGATGAGCTGAGTGGTCACCTGTCCCCAGTTGCCCTCGATGCCTCCGCGGGCAACACCCGCATCGCTGCCCATGACAGTCCACGTGGCGCAGACACCAGTCAGGATAGCACCCAGAATTCCGCCCATTCCATGCACTCCAAACGCATCAAGCGAATCGTCGTAGCCGAGGGAATTCTTGAGAGTGGTGCAGCAAAAGAAGCAGAACAGTCCGGCAATCAGCCCCATCACCATGCCGCTGATCGGTGTGCAGGAACCAGCCCCGGGAGTAATGCAGACCAAGCCAGCGACCGCACCCGAACAGGCTCCAAGAATACTGGCTTTGCCATGCTTCAGGATTTCCGCGAGCGACCAACCGACAACTCCACCTGCTGCCGCAAGGTGAGTTGCAAACAAAGCGTTCACTGCAAGGCCATTCGCGGCCAGGCCGCTTCCTCCGTTGAAGCCGAACCAACCAACCCACAGCAATCCGGTACCAATACAGGTTGCCGTCAAATTATGTGGGGGCATGGGGCTGTCCGGAAAGCCTTTGCGCCGTCCGATAACCAACGCACACACCAAAGCAGACACGCCCGAACTAATATGAACCACCAGGCCTCCCGCAAAGTCGATCGCGTGAAACGCTGCGTTTTCGTTCCATTCACACAACCATCCGGCGTCCGCCCAGACCCAGTGCGCGATTGGGCAATACACCAGCAATCCCCAGAGCACGCAGAAAACGGCCATCGAAGAAAACTTCATGCGTTCTGCGAAGGCTCCGCAGATCAGCGCCGGTGTGATGATGAAGAACATGCCCTGAAAGGCAACGATGATCAAGCTGCTGGTGACGGATTCCGCGGTGGTTGCACTCAGGTCGTCGCCGCCAATTTCCGCAGCAACTCCGTCCAGTAAAACGGCACTAAAGTCTCCGTAATAGGGACTATCGCCTGAAAGCGCCCATGAGTATCCAACGACTGCCCACACGACAGACATCAGTCCCATCAGAAAGACACACTGCATCATCACGCTAAGAATGTTCTTCTTGCGGACCAGTCCTCCGTAAAACAGTGCCAGACCGGGACAGGTCATCATCAGCACAAACGCAATGGAAACCAGCATCCACGCGACATCACCCGTGTCATATTCCGGAGCCGGATCTGCTTCAGCCGTCGTCGCTTCGACCGGAGAGGCAGATTCTACGGTGGCCGGATCTGCAGCATCTGCAACCGAACTGTCCTGGCCAAATGTTGTTCCTGTCACTGACAGGAGCAACACAAAGATAGCGTAGCGTCTTAAATGGGTTGTAAACATCTTTGTAATGGTCCTCGCCTGTGGGAAGCTTTGGGCTTTCCCGCACAATGTTCTTAGCGCAGGCCTCAACAAAAATTTTGTGGCCATATTTGCGCCGTAGTAGAAAAACAGACGTTCCGGCATTTCGCCGGAACGCTCTCGCCCGTTGTTCCTGCCGTCTCATTTCCGGGATACTGGAACCCGCTGCAGTGATCAAGCCAACAGGCGGCGAAAGCGTGGTTTTTACGGTAAACAAGAGGCCCGGGACTCAATCACAACACGCGTGGGCAATCGCAGGTACTGTGCTTCCATTTCCTGCAGTCGGAGGTGGGGACAACTTCCCGGCAGCACACATCCTGGCGCGTAAAGCTGTGACGATTGGGTTGACGCTGTGGCCTGTGAGCGTTTTGCCTGGCGTGACGTTTCGTTCAATCCTCGCGGTTGCTCATGCCTGAGGGGTGTCGCTTTGTGCCAAACGTGACGAACGCGCCGGTTACACGTTGAGCACAGCCGTCACAGGTGACGAAACCGTACCTGCTGGTTCTTTCGAAACAACTGAGCATTCCTGAGTCAACGGAATGTTCCGCATGATGCAATCGAACGCCACAGAAGCAGCCAACGGTGTCAGGGAAGGCCAATCAATGAATCACAGTCGAAGATTTCCTCTTCACATTCGAGCCACAGCGTCCCTGCTGGCGGCTTCTGTGATGCTGACTTCCTTCACCGGTTGTTCTCGCCGGTTTTGGCGTGAACAGGCTGAAAACGATTCCTATCGCGCGGTTGCGGAAAAACTGAATGACGAGCGGTGGCTGCTGCCACGCATCAACCTGACTCCCGACGAACGCAGCCGATTCTACGATCCCTACGATCCTGATCAGACCCCTTTGCCTCCGGACGACCCTGCAGCTCATAAGTTCATGCATTGTTCCAACGGGCACGAAGGCTACAAACGCTGGCACGCCTTTGGCGATACGCTGAGCGTTGAGAATCCAAACTGGCTGGAACCATACACTCACTTGCTGAACGAGCCAGATCCGACGAAGTCACACGGTGAAGTTAAGATCCCTCGTGTCACTTTGCAGGACAGCCTGGAACTGACCTACATCCATAGTCGCGAGTATCAAAACCAACTGGAAGAGGTTTATTTAAGCGCTCTGGAACTGACCGAGCAACGGTACGAACTTGGTTTACGGTTTCTCGTCGGCGGAGGCGGCAGCGGTACCGGTGGTGCTCTGTTCAATTCCTCGTTCCGACCAGGTGCATCTCATCAGGAAACTCTGGAAACCGGACTTGGGATTACTCAGACGCTCGCATCCGGCACACAACTTTCTGTCGAACTGATAAATGCATTCACCTGGAACGTCGGTTCCAACAGCAGTGCAGCTCGTCTGGCATGGAGCGTCACTCAACCGCTGCTTAACCAGGCTGGTCGCAAGGTTGTGCTCGAAGCCCTGACTCAGGCCGAACGGACTTTGCTTTACGAAGTTCGTTTGATGGCTCGTTTTCGACAGACATTGTTCACCAGCGTTGCCTCTGACTACCTCTCTCTCCAGCAAAGCGCTCAGACAATCATCAACCAGTTGAACAATATTCGTCAACTGGAAGAACAAATCGAAGCTGGCCAGGTAGAAGACAGCTGGCAGACGTATGCGGTCAAGGAAGAACTGGAAGAGATGCCGGATGGTGTGGAGATTCCAGAATCATTGGCAGAAAGGCTGGACTACGATGGTGACTGGCTGATCTGGTATGGTGAAATGACAAAGGATCATGAGGCTGAGATATTGGCAGTTTGTGACGATGTGTCCTATCAAAATTCTGCACAGCAACTGATTCGCTGGCGAAAGAACGAAGTCGTCAGCCTGAACGTGCTGCAGTTGATTACGCAGCTCAATGAAGCTCAAAACCGACTTGAAGGTTCGCGGCGTCAACTTGCAGATGATCTGGACAGTTTCAAAATCAGACTCGGCTTGCCGCCGAACGTGGAAATGACGGTGGACGACTCGTTCCTTCAACCGTTTGAATTGATCGACAACGATCTCTTGTCATTGGCCGATTCACTGAAAGATTTCGCCAGGAACAGCGGGCCTGGGCTGATTCCTGCTCCGCGTGGAAGCGGGGCCGATGTTCGTTTGCCGCCCGGTTACGATGACCTGCGAGAGTACGTCGATGATTTAGCAGCGTTGCGTACGAAGGTGCGTGTGGTTGCACTCGATTCTGTGAAAAGTGATTTCGAGCCTGTTCGCGACATTCTGAAAGCGACAGATGACGAATCCCTTATCAATCCGAATGGGCGTGATTTCGGTAGTGTTGACGAGCGAAAAAGAGTCATACGAGACATCGCTCGCGACCTTCGCCTTTACCGCATCAGCGAGCAGGACTATCGCCAATGGGATCGTGGGATCAGATTGTTGCAGGATATGCTAACCGCGGACGATTCGGCAGCATTACTCGCATCGCTTGATGCTGACGGTGATGAGCAGATCTCGGCCAGCGAACTTCCTATGGGGTGGCGGGATCTGCCAAGAATCAAGAAGCTGGACAAACAGGGTCGGGCTGCTGAAAAACTCGACAAGGAAGACCTTATCGCTGCGATGCGTGACTCGGCCATCTCAATCCGCGAGAAACTGTTGCAAGTGGTGCTGAGTCTGGAAGTTGTCCAGGCGGGACTTCGAGTCGAACAAATTTCCCTCAACAGATTTACCCTCCCCGACAGCGAAAAAACACCAACAATCGATGAGGTCATTCAGGTGGGACTTCAAAACCGCCACGACCTGATGAATGCGAAAGCAGCGGTCATGGACAGTCGCCGAGCTTTGGAAGTTGCCGCAAACGCATTGAAAGCAAGGTTGGATGTGGATGTGGGCGGCTCCAACGGGTTGTCTGGAGGAGTCACGGACAACGTAGACGTTACGGTGAACTTCAAAACGCCGATCGACCAGGTCACTGAACGTAACGCATACAACCAGGCACTGATCGCTTATCAGCGAGCACGCCGGAGCTACATGGAGACCGAAGACGAAATCAAACAGGACATTCGATCCAGTTGGCGACAGCTCATGGTGGCTGAACAACGTTTGGAGATCGACCGCCAAACCGTGCGAAATGCTGCTCTGGAGTACGATAGTGTAGTGACGAGCAGTAGCCAGAATAACAACCTGTCGCTGTTGCGGGCTCTCGGGAACGTGCTGAACGCACAGAACTCACTTGTCAACGACTGGGTAAGTTATGAGACAAATCGTCTTAACATATTCCGAGACATGGGTATCATGCAGATCGATTCGAACGGTGTCTGGCAGGATGAATTCTATCTGCGAGATGGTTCTGCAAACATCGAGCCGTTTGATGTCCCACCTGAGACAACCGAACTGACACCGGTATTGGAACCTGCCGTTTCACCGGATCAGTTTGTCCCTTCCCTGCCTGCAAATGCTGCGACTGACGCCGCTCCCAATTTGCCGGAGATTCCAATTCAATGATTAAGTACAAACCGTCCGCACGCCGTCTCTTCAAAAGACGTGGCGCTGCGAAGACGCTGATCGTTTTCCTGATTCTGATCGCTCTGGCTGCGATCGCCTGGTTTGTGCCGAGCGTTCGTAATTCGATCGGCGACTATTTTGCCGGCGAAGAAGATGTGGAAACGTCACAGTACATCCTGCACGCCGCTGACGTAGGCCCGTTCCGAATTACGATTACAGAGAACGGCACCATCGACAGCCTTCGCAACGCGACGATGACAAACTCCGTCGAAGGTTCAACCACGATCATATCGCTGGTTCCGGAAGGGTCACGTGTGAATGGTCCGGTTGAAGCGGAATTCGACGGTGTTGTTGAATTCGTTGATTCGGAATCCGGTGCAGAGAAAACCGTCCTGCTGCGTTCGGAAGATGGCACAGAGAAGACCTACACCTTCCCGATGGGGCCCTACACCGAATTGCTGGTCAAAGACCGCGATGCGATTCTGAAGGGGGAATACATCGCGGGAGATATGGTGTGCGAACTGGATTCGTCCACACTCAACGACAAAGAAAAGCAGCAACAAATCGACGTCACGACAGCTCGCGCGGATCTGGAAAAGGCTGAGAAGAATCTGGAGATTCAGAAGTCAACAAATGAGAGTGTCGAAGCACAGGCAAAGCTCGCGGAAAAACTCGCGGAGCTGGACCTCAAGAAGTACACCGCGCCCGGTGGAGAGTACCAGCAGCAGATGGAAACCATTCAGGGGGACATCAAGAAGTTCGAAGAAGAACAGGCGATGGCTCAGGAAGAGTACGAAAAAGTCCGGGACCAGGCGCGCCGTGGGTATACCAATCTCAATAATCTCGAAGCCGCACGGATTAAGGTCACCCAACAAAAAATCCTGCTGGATGTGAAGAGCAGCGAACTGAGCCTGCTTGAGAATTTCACCAAAGAACGCACGGAAAGTGAATTGACGCAGATGGCCAGGGAGAGCGTCCGCGAAACCGTCCGAGCGAAACTGGAAGGCGAGGCTCAAATGGCAGGACTCCGCGCCGACTACGACGCTCGAAAGCTGACTTTGCAGGTCGAAGAAGAAAAACTGGAACGTCTTATACGACAAATCAAAGCATGTCGATTGATCGCTCCTCAGGGCGGCGAAGTCGTCTATGCATCGCAGCAGAGTCGTCGCAGCGAGCCGGTTGTTATCGAAGAAGGTGCCACGGTTCGTGAACGTCAGGCCATCATCAATCTTCCCGACCTCGATCAGATGAAAGTCGACGCTCGAATTCACGAATCCCGCATCAGTCGAGTTTCAGCGGGACAGCCGGTTGAGATCTTTATTGACGCCGTGACGAACACGACCTTCCACGGGATATTGGAAACGGTGTCGTCGGTACCAGTGCCGGGCAATTGGCCAAACACCGACCTCAAAGAATACGAGGCCAGCATTCGAATCACCGACAGTAAAGACATGGTTCGAAAGCTGAAGCCGGGAATGACAGCAGAAATTCGTATCATCGTGGACGACCGCCAGGAAGACGTGTTGCAGGTCCCCGTGCAATCGGTGTTGTCGATCGCAGATAAGTACTTCACCTATGCCGTCAATAAGAACGAAGCAGAGCGTCGTGAACTCAAAGTTGGCGACGCAAACGACGAATACATGGAGATCCTCGACGGCGTCGGCGAAGGCGAACGAGTGGTCATGAACCCTCGCACGCACTTCTCTCGCGAGATCAACGCTCTTGAAGTCAAGCTGCTGGACGAGCAGGAAGAGAATCGAGAGAAAGTTGTCACCCCGAAACGCGGACCGGCAACCGGCCGACCTGGCGGGGGCGGCAAAGGCAAGGGCAAAGGAACCGCCGCCGGTGGCCGTCCAGGGCAGGGCGGTGGCGGCGCATCGGGAGGTGGACCTCCCGGAGGAGGACCTTCCGGCGGCGGTGGTGGCGGCGGACCAAGAAGTGCCGCCTCGGTTATTGAAGCGAGAGATAAAAACAAGGACGGCATTCTAACGAAGGACGAAACGGACCTCCGCGGCTCCTTCGACAAAACCGACGCCAATGGGGACGGCAAAGTCACGGCAGAAGAGCTGAAGGCGGCGATGCCTCGCCGATAACGCGCCGAACATCGGTGTTCTACCAGGCGGCACTGCCACTGCCTGTTGTTATTCAGTCGCCGAACCGGTGGCGACGTTACAGACTCACAGAAATTCACTTCATGGAACTCGCCGCTCAAGTGACAGACCTTCAGAAGCACTACGACCTTGGGTCTGTAGTGGTG
>CAYZYB010000120.1:0-9361 GCA_964481505.1 uncultured Planctomycetaceae bacterium
CGACCAACCGCCCCACCAGTGATTCGGGTTCGTACGCCGACTTGATTCCGGCGAACACGTTGCGAGTTTCTCCACCACCGAGTGACAGTGTGAGCTGCAGTAGCTTCTTGGCACCTTCAACATGGCCGGCTTCGATGATACGAGCGACACGCAGATCGATCTTCATAAAATCGTCGATCGTACATTCGTCGGCCATGGCTTCGTTAGCCAGAGCGTCGCCGGAGTCCTTCCATGTGTCGGCCGCGTGAAATTCCGGAGCCGCTGACTCTGCATCACTGTTACCAGCATCTGCTGCGTTGTCTTCTTTGCTTTCTTCGATCATAGCTTGGACCTGCTTGTCTTCAATTCGTTTCATGAGGTGTTGGTATTTGCTGACAGGCGTTCCTGTCAGTGGAGTTTGAGTTTCGTCCCAGCTTTCAATGGGTTTGTTCAGCAGCGCGCCGGTTTGTGCTGCAAGGCCGGGCAATACTGGCGACAGATACACGACGAGCTGCCGGAACAGATTCAGCGACACAGTGCAGATGCCACGAATTTCTTCGGCCTTCTCGGGGTCTTTTCGCAGCACCCACGGTTCAGCGTGTTCGAAGTATCTGTTCGCATCATCGGCAAGCGTCATGATTTCTCGCATGGCCGCACTGAATTTGCATTCTTCATACAGCTGCGCGATCTCATCCGCTTTGGCCGCGGCCGCGGCAAACAGTCCGTCATCGTCGGGATACTCGTCGGCAAGATTCTGTGATCCGATCAGCTTTGCGGAACGCGACGCCAGGTTAACAACTTTGTTAACGAGGTCGGTGTTCACTTTGCTCACAAATTCGTCCACATTGAGATCAAGGTCGTCCAGCCCCGCACCAATTTTTGATGCGTAGTAGTACCTCAGCGCCGCGTACGGCAGATGCTTGAGGTAGGTCGAAGCCATGATGAACGTGCCGTCAGACTTTGACATCTTGACGCCGTTCACCGTTAGGAAACCATGAATGTGGACTTTTTCCGGAAGGTTAAAGCCAGCCGTCTTCAACATGCCTGGCCAGAACAGTGTGTGGAAATAAGTGATGTCCTTACCAATGAAGTGGTGGATTTCCGTTTGGTCATTCCGCCACCAGCTATCGAAGTTTTCTCCATTGGCCGCGCACCACTGTTTTGTGGAAGCCATGTAGCCGATCGGTGCGTCGAACCAGACGTACCAGTAATTGCCTGGACTGTCCGGGATTTCGAAACCAAAGTACGGAGCCGGCCGCGAGATATCCCAGTCGCGAAGCGGATCGCCCAGGAAGTGTCCGTTTAGATAGTTAGCTACTTCTGCCTGAAGGTGATCGCCCGACTGTGTCCAGTCGTTGAGGAATTCGTGAAGCTGTTCTAATTCGATGAACAGGTGCTTAGCGGTGCGAACTTCGGGAGTCGTACCGGAAAGCGTACTCACAGGATCAATGAGGTCTGCTGGAGTGTAAGTTTCCGAGCACTTGCTGCAATTGTCTCCAGGCTGATCAGCACTCCTGCACTTGGGACAGGTTCCGCGCACAAATCGATCGGCGAGGAACGTTCCTTCCTGTGTATCAAAAAGCTGTTCGACGTCCTTTTCTTTGACCATGCCAGCATTACGAATCGACTGCCACAATTCGGCACACAGCTCACGATTTTCATCGCTGTTGGTGCTGCCGTAGTTGTCGAATTCGATCTGGAATTCTGCAAAGTCGCGGATGTGCGCTTCCCGCATGTCGGCGATGACTTCTTCTGCCGTGCGTCCTTCCTGACGAGCGCGAATCATGATGGCGGTGCCGTGAGTGTCGTCGGCACACACATAGAGGCAGCGATGGCCGCGCAGTTTTTGGAATCGCACCCAGATGTCCGTCTGGATGTATTCCACCAGGTGGCCGATGTGAATATGCCCGTTGGCATATGGCAGAGCCGATGTGACAAGAATTTGACGTTGTGTCATGTGACGTTTCCAGAATTTCGTACAGCAAGATTCACTGCAGACGGCGGTTTCGACGGAATTGGACTCAACCAGATGGTGGGGGTCAACAGGGATCGATGCCTGGTTGTCAGACCCCGAAAGATGGGAACGGTTCGGGGCATAGGCGAAACGCACAGCAGACCGGGTTCAGACTGCGATCTGCACATTTTTTGCCGTGAACAGGGGGCGTGACGAGGGAATCCGGAACTTCGGCGTCAATTTGCAAATTGGTCAGAAAACTGCGTAACCGTTCGTCTGGTTTCCTTCAGACATTGTGAGTGTCTACCTGACATCTCATTCCGCTCTTACTCCGCTCCTCCACTCACAGGGTAACTCATGAAATCAACAGCGATCTTTTGCACCATCTGTCTGGCATTGGCGTCAACAACTCTTTCGGCTCAGCCAGCCGATTCACGGTTTGAGGCTCTGAAACAATTGGAAGGTTTCGTAGGACAGTGGGAAGGGAAATACGATCCGCCTGGAAATGTACCGAAAGGAACCGTCTCCGTTGATTGCAGATGGATGGGTAACAAGACCTATCTGTTTTATGAAGTGAGTTTTCGGCCGGATGGCTCCGAAGTCGTGCTGAATCCCATGAATGTGTTCATCGGATACAACGGCAAAACCCAAGCGCCTCATGCATGGCAGATGAAAATCGGCGCGCAGGCTGGTACACCCGCTACGATCAGCAAGAATAAAGTGGTGATGAAAGGCGGTGAAGAATTCGATGTTGCGGGCACGCGGCAATCTCGTACTGTGGTGTACGAATTACGTACCCCGGATGAGTTTGTGGCGACGAACACAAACATCACACGGGACGGTCGGCGTCAGCCGGATGAAGAACCTGTTGTGATGAAGCGTATCAAATGACGGTGGCGAAATTTGATTCCACGCAGTGGAGTCTGGTGATGGCAGCTCAGCATCGATCTTCGCCCGAAGGTCAGATCGCCTTTGCACGCCTCTGCCAAAAATACTGGTATCCCCTGTACGCTCACGTACGTCGCCGAGAATCTGATGTGCATCGTGCTCAAGATCTAACGCAGGGCTTCTTCGAGAAGGTTGTTGAGAAAAATTACATCGCCGACGTGGATCCGCAGCGAGGCCGTTTTCGTACGTTTCTGCTGGCGTCGTTGAGTCACTTTATCGCGAACGAAACGGAAAAAGAGCAAGCCATCAAACGTGGTGGTGATCGGTTGCACTTTTCACTGCAGTTTGATGACGGTGAACGAATCTACCAGCACGAGCCCGTTCACAGTCAAACGGCCGAACGATTGTATGAACGTCGTTGGGCGGTCGCTCTGCTTACACAGGTGCTGGATCGACTTCGATCCGAGCACGAAGCCGTTGGAAAAGCTGACTTCTTTGATGAGATGCGACAATTTCTGACGCCGCGTGATTCTGCGTCGTACGCAGCCGTCGGTGATCGGCTCGGAATCAGTGAAGGTGCCGTCAAAGCGGCCGTTCATCGTTTGCGAACACGCTATCGCGAGTTGCTGCGGAGTGAAGTTGCAGAAACGATTTCTGACCGAAACGATGTGGAGGACGAAATTCGCGCTTTGTTTGAAACGTTTTCATCATGACCAGGTATTCCGACAAAGAAACACCTTCGGCAGCGACGTGTTCTGACTGCGGGACACTGATTCCTTCTGGCGGAACTCACGGATTGTGCCCTCGATGCCTGTTGGCTGAAGCTCTCGATACCGCGGAAGTTGCGCCGAGCCTGGATGCGACCATCGTTCCGTCCGCAACAGACGATGGGTTTGATGCGATGTCGGCAGGACTGTCCTGCGGCGACTACGAACTACTGGAAGAAATTGCTCGCGGCGGCATGGGTGTTGTTTACATGGCGCGGCATTCGAAGCTGAATCGAGTCGCGGCCATCAAGATGATTCTCGGAGGACGATTTTCATCGGCTGAAGAGATTCGTAGATTTCACGTCGAGGCAGAAGCGGCGGCGAAACTTGATCATCCCGGGATTGTTCCCGTGTACGACATCGGCGAACAGGATGGACAAGCGTTCTTCGCGATGAAGTACATCGAAGGAGGTTCACTGGCCGAACGCATGGACGAATTCCGAGCCGACCACAAGGCTGGCGTAAGGATACTGGTGGCTGTTGCGCGAGCCGTGCATCATGCTCATCAACGCGGAATTCTGCATCGCGATCTGAAGCCTGCGAACATTTTGATCAATGAAGAGAATCAGCCGCTGATCACGGACCTTGGTCTGGCGAAAAGCACCGCCGGTGACAGCAACCTAACCAAGACCGGCGCGGTTGTCGGTACGCCAGGCTATATGCCACCTGAACAGGCTGCGGGAGAGCAATTTGTTACGACGGCCGTGGATGTCTATTCGCTGGGAGCGATTCTGTACGAATTATTGACGGGGCAACCGCCACACGCCAAAGAAACTCCAATGGCAACTGTCATGAGCGTTCTGAATGACACGCCGTTGGAGCCTCGAAAAATCAATTCTGCTGTCGAAACTGACCTCGAACTGATTTGTCTGAAGTGCCTCGAACGCGGTGCTGACAACAGATACGCATCCGCTGCGGAAGTCGCAGCAGATCTGCAGTGCTGGCTGGACGGTGAGACCATCAGCTTGAAGCCACCTTCGTTTTCGTCGTTGGCGGCCCGCTGGGTTAAGCAGAATCGACGCATCGTCTACAGCATGTTTGCGTTGATGATCGGTCTTGCGTTGACCGTGCCGCTGCTGACGGTTGCGTTCGGCCCGATTTCGAATGTAGGAGAATTCGCGAACGCCTACGACTATTTCCCAAACATGGAGCGACCATGGTTTGTCAGCCTGCGAACGCTCCCTGGATGGCTCCCCTACATTTCTCTGGCTACGCTGCCTCTGGTCGTTTGGCCGTCGATTGGGCTGTGGAATGCCGTCGTGCTTCGTCCGGGATCGTTACGCAGTGCCTTTATGATGGGCGCGGTAACCTCGATCGTGTGTGGACTTCTGCTTACCGTGTTTCTGGGGTGGTACTTCGTAGCAACCGCCCTGTCACAGGATACGGAAAGGCATGTTCGGGCACTTGGGACAGTCATCTGGACGCCGGAAGGCTGGTCCAAAGAGAAGGCGGAACAGCAAGTTTACGATCTCTACGAAGGGCTTGATAATGTCCCAAAAGATGATCGTGCGAGGGTTATGTCAGCGCTTGTCCTGAATGAACAGGTTTCTCACGGCCTCCATGCGTGGCAGCTACTGTTTTTTGTCTGCCTGAGCATCGCCGTCCCTGTGATTTATGGAACCATGTTGTGCTACGTTCTTCTGAACCGTGGGATATCCTGGTGGTTATTGCTTCTGCGGTACGGTCTGGCCTGGAGTGCAGCGACGGTCGTTGCTGTTCTGGGCGCAGCCTATGTCATTGGGTTCCTTGCCGGCAAAGTGGACGACCGTCTTGTTTGGTGGCACGTCGCGATTGCTACTGGATGCGTCGTTACATTTTGGCTGGCGATGCGACACTGGCAAAGACCGATGACGGGACTGCCCGCAACCGCTGGTTGAACGGATTCTGCGGGTGTAGTCGCCGAAAGTTGCGAAGCTGGAAAGGGTGTCCGGGATTGGAGCGCGGCACGAGCGAAACCCCGGGGTTTCCTTCGGAAGCTCAGTCCAACCCCGGCCACCCATTTCAAATGCAACAATCTGCTACTACACCCAATTCTGCTGCAGAACAGCCGCGTTTGTTGGGTCTGCCCGAAGTTTGCGTTACAATTTGTGGTAGCAAGCTAAATTCGTCCTCGAACCATTTTCCTTGACCATGATCAAACCTCATTGCTGTCCTGTCTGTGACAAACAACTCCCCGGTAATCCTGCAGTCAGTGGAGAGCACTTTCCGTTCTGCAGCGGTCGCTGCCAGGAAGTGGATTTGTATCGCTGGTCTGTAGGGTCGTATGCGATCGTTGAAGACGTCGCCCCGGAAGTGGCTGAGTTCCTGAAGGATGATCCGAACATTCACGTTCAGGAAGAGAGTGATTAATCGCCCCACGGACGGGAGACCGCAGCGGAAAAATTCGCCAGCTCAGCGAACGTTCTTTTCGGGCGATCGCCGAAAGACGCCAAGGGCGTCCGCCTGACCACGACCGCCATCAGCAGATTCCGCCGCAGCAACGTTAATCCAGGTAGTCCAGGAGGCTTCTGCGCGGCGTAACCGGACTAACCATTACGAACCATTCATTCCGATCAAGAGTTGCAATTGGAGTCTCCGATATCGATTCCGTGAAGCCACATACCTGGTTTCCTCCGGCATTCGTCTGCCGCAAAAAGGATTGGTCGTATGAGATTGATGAAACGTTTCAAAAGAGCCTCTCAGTGTCTCGCAGCGTTAGCGTTGTTTGGAACAGCCGATGCGGCAGAGCCGTTGGTAAGCCCGACGCGCAGTTTTCGAATTCCATTCGCAGTGGAAGCGCCCAACGGAACGGCAACCGGAAAGGCGATTCTGTTTGCCAGCAACGACGGTGGCAGAATGGATGTCCTGCAACGTGTTGACGCCGGTGCCGGTGGTTTTGAATTCAACGCGCCGAGCGACGGACGATATGCGTTTGCTGTTCGCATGACAGACGCGTCAGGAAGCCTGATCGGTGGCGATGGTCCTGTGGCGCCGGAGCTGGAAGTGATTGTTGATACAGCACCGCCGGAATTGCAAATTCAACTGGCAGAAGCTGCGCCGGGTGAGGTCACCGTTTCATGGCAATGTAATGAAACAAATGTTGCTTCGGAATCCCTTCGGCTCGAATACGCAGAAGGTTCGGACGGTCGCTGGATGCCGGTTGAGGCCGCCACTGGAGCTACTGGGCAGGCGAAAATTCAATCTAAACCTGGCAATGCGATTTCAGTCCGGGGCATCATCACTGACGCTGCCGGAAATCGCGGTGGCGGGGCTGGACAGATTGTGCTGGCTGCAAATACCTTTAATTCGCCAAGACATCCGAGCAGCAACGCGGGTCTTCAGAACACGATCGCTCAGACAAATCCGGCGGCGAGCACTCAGGGGCAGGGATTGGGTGCAAGCCCGTTCTACGATAACCGACAGCAGGTGCCGACGAACCAACCACCGCCAGCTACTGCATACAACACCAGCCCCGCGACGCAGCAGCGGACGTTGCAAACACGGAGCTTTCTCCCACAGCCGGCACAGCCACAGGCTCCGGTTCAGCAGTATCAGGTCGGTTACGACCAATATTCGTCAGCCGGTTATGCTCCACAGATTAAAGCAGCACACGGCGGTGTTGGCGGCCAGATCGTCAACAACAGAGTGTTTGATATCAACTACGAAGTTCAGGATGTAGGGCCGTCGGGGGTTGGTACGGTCAAGCTGTTTGTTACCGAGAACAATGGACAAAACTGGTTCAGCTATGGCGAAGACGTGGATTTGAGAAGTCCTTTTCAAGTGGACACTCGCGGTGAAGGAACTTTTGGCTTTGCTGTCCGAGTTCGCAACGGCCTTGGATTTTCTGATCCGCCACCACAACCCGGTGAGCTGCCTTCGATCGTCGTGACGGTTGACCAAACACCTCCCGTCGTCAATTTTGCACAGCCAAGCATTGTCACAACCGGCCCTGGTCGAATTCAATTGCAATGGAATACAACAGATCCACACCCAGCCTCTGCCGCGGTACGACTTGAGTATGCGATGAGTGTCTCAGGCCCATGGACTCCAGTCTTCGACTGGCAACCAGATAAGGGACGTCACGAAATCCCGATACAGCCTGGAATGCCGAGCATGATCTACTATCGGCTGCTGGTCAGAGACTCCGCGGGCAATGTGACAACGAGCCAGGCACCGCATCCTCTCATGATCGATCAGCATCGCCCAACAGTGAAGTTGATTTCTATCCAACCGGTCTCTGTACCGGTAAATCGAGGCTACTAGCCGAATATGGTTGGTGATTTTCGGAAGCGGCTTTCGTTGCTTCACTGACAGGAAAACAATGGATCCTGGCCGGCACAAGCCTGTGATACGAATGGCAGAATATCTGCTGCACGTATACAGGCTTGTGTCATTTTGAGCCGACTGTTTTATGCGACTACTGACAGAACAGCGTTGGGAATCAATGGGGCGCGTCATCGCGATCCTAATGACGAGACTGCTCGTCGCGATACATCGAAACGCCAGAGGCCATCGCTCCAGGATCGACGTGTTTTGAATAACGCACCCGTCTTAGCCAACTTGACAAGTCACTGCCATTCGAGACCCGCGGAACACACTGATTGCTGTTAAAAACTGTCCAGACAAACGTTATACATCGCTACACTGCGAGACCTGAACCGGGCATCACAAATCCAGGCACTTGGAAACTGAACTCATGCTTCGCCGCACCCATATCCTTCCGCTGATCGCATGCTCATTGCTCAGCACGATAGCTCCTGTCAACTTCGCCGCCGCTTCACCTCAGGCACAACAGCCGAAGAAGGAGGCCACGTCGGCAACCGCCACCAAGCCCGATAAACGCATTGGTACAAAAGTGATTGTGACAGTGGCCGGTGCCTCTTTGCGAACGCCCGACGCCGTCGTGTGGAAGGCCTACCTCGGAGAAACGTTTACCGTTTCATTGACCAACGGTGAATGGCTGTGGATTAACAACAAGGGTGGCTGGCTGTGGGAAGAGCAGACTATGCCCTTTGCCACAGCGATCGAAGCATCGTCGAAAAAGATCAAAGAGGATCCTACGGCAGAGAATTATCACCTGCGGGGCATCGCTTACGTGGCGCACAGCAAATATGACGAAGCGATTGCCGACTTCACCAGTAGTCTCAAGCTAAAGGACCGCAATGCTGGAGTCCTGAACAATCGAGGGCAGGCGCTGTATCGGAAGGGCGATTACAAAGCAGCGATACAGGACCTCAACGTTGCAATCGCGCTGGATCGAAAACACTTCGTCGCGATGAACAATCGAGCCTTGTGCTACATTGCGACATCGGAGCTTGATAAGGCCAAAGGCGATTTGGATGCGGCGATTACTTTGAACAAAGAGTACCCGGAAGCTTACAACAATCGCGGTGTCGTCCATTCGCGAAAAGGTGACTACAAATCTGCTGTCGCAGATCTCACGCTGGCTTTGAAGTACCACGAAAATTACACCGATGCGTATGGGAACAGGTCGTTCGCGTACCGAAAACTGGGACAATTCAAAGACGCCATTGCTGATCTGGAAAAGGCAAAAAAGATCGACGCACTCGATTACAAACCGGTCAATGACCATGCCTGGATTCTGGCGACAGCGAATGACAAATCTATCCGAAACGCCGACGCCGCAGTCAGGGAGGCGACTCGTGCGTGCGAAATGACTCAATATGGAAACTGGAATACCATCGACACTCTGGCGGTTGGATATGCCGCCAAATCTGACTTCAAATCTGCCACCCAATGGATCAACACCGCGATCGAAAAAGCGCCAGAGAAG
>CAYZYB010000121.1:0-6704 GCA_964481505.1 uncultured Planctomycetaceae bacterium
TCGTACTTGCCTCGATACTTGGCGAGATACTCATCAGGAGCCTGCAATGGCCAGTGAGGTGCTGTGAAGGCCAGCCAGCCGAAGAACGGCTTGCCATCTTTGCGGCCTTCTTCGATGTAGCCCATCAACTTGTCGGCGTAGTCTTTGGACGAATAAAAGTCGTCGGGCAAAGTGTTCATGCCCTTGTCGTCTTCGCGATAGGCGACTCGCTCTCCACCGCGTTTTTCTTTTCGTTTTTCGCGACGAGCCGCCCTTGCGGCTTCTTCTTCAGTGAGTTCTTCGCCCTCTTCCGGTTCTTCTTTGTCGCCGCGCGTGGTGCCTCGCATATCAAAGTGCGAGCCGCCACCAAGTAACAAAGCGAAAGATCGTTCAAAGCCTCGAGCCTTGGGGCTGAGTTCTTCAGTCAGGCCAAGGTGCCACTTGCCCGTCATATAGGTATGGTAGCCGGAGTCACGCAGTAATTCCGGGAGAGTGGCGATGCGGTCATTGAGGTGCCCTTCGTAACCGGGCTTGTCTTTTTGTTCGTCGGCCGTCTGTTCCACCATCGCTCCCATGCCCGCGGTGTGGTTGTCACAGCCGGACATCAGCATGGCTCGAGTGGGCGAACACGAAGGAGCGGCGTGGAAATTCGTGAACCGAACTCCTCGCATGGCCATCGCGTCCAGGTTCGGAGTCGCGATTTCGCTGCCGAAAGACCCCAGGTCGGTAAAACCCATGTCATCGGCCACAATCAGCAGCACATTGGGGCGATCGTCAGCCTCCAAAGGCGTCGGCACCAAGGCGACCGACATGGCCAAGGCGTTAAAAATAGCGAAATAGGTCGAAACTTTTGGCATCACCTGCTGCTCCCGAAGGTTTGCTCGTGGCGTGGAATTTGTTCTTCTTACAAAACGCTACGCTCCGATCGAAGTGTCGACGTTTTATCGATATTTTGCGTTTTTGCAAATTAATATCGATATTTATTTGTGGACTGCGGGGTTAGATTCCACGTGGACACAAGATTCCCACAGCAATTCAGGAGGTCAAAATGAAACAACTGCTTTTTAATTCCGGACAACATTCCGCCAGCTCTTCGTTCGGCCTGCTTGCGGGGCGAGTTGCTTTGGGGCTGTGTATGCTGATTGGCCACGGCTGGCACAAGGTGTCAGCGTTCAGCGTGATCTCTGCAAAGTTTCAGGAAGGCATGGGAATACCTCCCTGGCTGACCGCGTGCGCTGTCGCCGCGGAAGTCATCGGAGCTACGTTGGTCGTTGTTGGCCTGGCAACCCGTTTATCCTCCGCAACTCTGGTGGCCACGATGGCAGTCGCTGTCTTCAAGGCTCAGGCCGCCAATCCCTGGTTCACCGGACCGGGCGTTGCCGCCGCAAAAGAACCTGCGCTTCTTTACCTGATCGGTTTCACAATTCTTGCGTTCACCGGTGCCGGATTGTTTTCTGTCGACGCCGCCATTGGGAAATCGAAAACCGGTGAGGCTGAACCAACGGCGTAAACCAGGCAGCAGGGCTGTTTGCTCCACATTACAGACTTGACGTTTAACGAAACCAAATCACGAACCTTTAGAAGAGAATCATGGCATCTGGGAAGCGAATCATCAGCGGCTTGTTTCTGCACTGGGTTCTGCCACTGGCGATCCTTGTGGCGGGTGCGATGTCGGTATCGATGCTCGGTTCCAAGGCGAAACCCAATCGAAAACGTAAGCCGCCCAGGATCTCAATTCCTGTGGAAGTCGTTCGAGCGAAAGTTCATGAAGGGCCGCTGAATATTTCGGTAACGGGCACCGCAGTTCCGTTTCGAGAAATCTCACTGGCCACAGAAGTGGGAGGCACCGTTGTCTGGAAATCCGATTCTCTGCTGGCCGGACGCTACGTCAATGCCGGTGATGAACTGCTGCGGATCGATCCCACCGACTACAAGCTCAGGGTCGATCAGCTCGAACAGGAACTGGCGAAAGCCGATGCCGACCTTTCCAAAAATCAAGTCGAATCTTCCAATCTGCAGCGACTCGTGACTCTGGCAGAACGAACACTTGAACTGCGAAAACGCGAAGTTCAGCGTGTGCAGGCGCTTAGTCGTAGTCGGGCTTCCAGCGATGTCGAACGTGATGCCGCCGAAGGACGATTCCTCGAAACATCTCAATCGCTCACGACTCTGGAAAACCAACTCCGCAGCCTGGAATCAGAAACAGTCAGCATGGAAACATCGCGAAAGCTGGCGGTGATTGGCCTGCAGCAGGCGAAGCTGAATTTGCAGAAGACGACCATCACGGCTCCACTATCCGGAGTTGTCATTCGCAGTGCGGTCGAAACAAATTCGCACGTGATTCCCGGAGCGGCAGTCGCAACGATTGAAGACACTTCTAAAGTGGAAGTCCGCTGCCAGTTACGAACGGAAGACCTCGACTTTCTGCCCCACAAATCACTGGACAGCATGGGCGACCCGGCGAATCGATCGCAGGCATACCAGTTGCCGGAGATTCCGGTCACGGTGCGCTATTCGAGGGCGGATCGAGAGTACAGTTGGGATGGTGTGCTGAGTCGTCAGGACGGATTGGGCATGGACGAACGGACTCGCACAATGCCCGTGCGAATCCGAGTCGATAATCCTCACCAGTGCAGTTTCGATTCTGCCGGAGGCGCCGTGGGACCGATTCCGTTGATGCGAGGAATGTTTGTCCGCGTCGATTTGCACTGCGAGCCTCAGGAGCCTTTGCTGGTCATTCCGGAAGAAGCCGTTCGCCCTGGAAAGTCGGTCTGGATTGCTGACAACGGTCAACTTTCCATTCAGCCAATTCGCATTGTCCGTATCGAAAACGGAATGGCCTACGTCGACTCACGCGGCTCGCGAGTGACCGCGGAGGATGAAATTGTTTCATCACCGGTTCCCGGCGCAAAAGCCGGGCTTTCGGTGACAACAGGGGCCGAAAAGTCTGCGAACGCCAGTCGCGAGAAGGCCATGCAGCCAGAGAAACAGCAAACGAACAGTACGTTCGGTGGCAATCGTGAAACGGACAGAAATTCACTTTCGGGTTGGCCGGGGTCGGAGCGAGGTGCGAGTGAACCCCCGGGTTTCCTTCGTAAGCTCTGTCTAACCCCCACCGACCGCCAGACGCAGCAATCGGAATCATCTGTCGTATCATCGGGATCCAGCAGTAAGGAGCGTTCGGCATGAAGGCGCTTCTTCGCTGGTCGGTCGATAATGCTCCGGCGATCAACACGCTGGTGGTGGCGGTGCTGGTTTTGGGAGCCTACTGCGCGTTTTCGATGCAGCGCGAATTCTGGCCTTATTCGAACCTGGACGTGATTCAGGTCAGCGTGCAATATCGTGGAGCCAGCCCGGAAGAAATCGAAGAATCCATCTGCCAGCGCATCGAAGAAAGCGTTCGCAGCGTGAGTGGAGTCCGCCGTATCACATCGGTCTCTCGTGAAGGCAGCGGACTGGTTTCCATCGAACTCGACGCCGAAGTCACTCAATCGGAAGTGCAGGAAATCCTGGCCGAAGTTCGTTCGCGAGTGGACAGTATTCCCAGTTTTCCGGCGCTTGCGGAAGAACCAGAAGTCGCTCGCCAGCAGCCTCGATCAACGGCCCTGCAAGTCGGCGTCGTCGGGCCGAACGAAGACACGATTGCAGCTCAACTGGCCCTGCGAGACTTCGCCGAACGTGTTCGCAGCGAATTGCTGCTGCTGCCCGAAGTGTCTCAGGCAGAACTGGTGGGAGCACCCGAGTTTCAGATCGATGTCGAAGTCGCCGAAGAAACGTTGCGGCAATACAACCTCACGCTGACTCAGGTGGCCAACGCGGTTCGCAATGAAAATGTCGAAGTGCCTGGCGGAACGCTTCGCACGCGGTCGCAGGACATTCTTTTGCGAGGCAGTAATCGGCAAAACACGGGTGAATCGATCGCCGAAATCCCGGTGATTACTCAGCCGGACGGCACCGTGCTGACCGTGGCTGACCTTGGCAATGTGCGAGATGAATTCACAGACGATTCGGCCATCAGTCGCATCAACGGCAACCCGGGAATCGCCATTCAGGTCGACACCACCGCCACAGAAGACATCGTCAAAGTCGGTAAGGCCGTGCATCGCCTGGCCGACGAATATCAATGCCCGGACGGCTTTCAGTTGATTTGTTTTCGAGACCGCACGGATGATGTCGAATCGCGGTTGCTGCTGCTGGTGAAAAACGGCTGGCAGGGATTACTGCTGGTCTTCCTGTTGCTGATGCTGTTTCTTGATTTGCGATTGGCCGTGTGGGTTTCGATGGGAATTCCGCTGTCGGTCGCCGGCGCCTGCATCCTGATGTTCTACAGCGGTCAGACGTTCAACATGACATCGTTGTTTGCCTTTCTGATAGCGCTGGGCATTGTCGTCGACGACGCCATCGTGATTGGCGAAAACATTTACGTGCACAGACAACTGGGCAAGGATTTTCGCACGGCAGCCATCGATGGTACGCTGGAAGTTATGCCATCCGTGATCACCAGCGTGCTGACCACGGTGATGGCCTTTCTACCGATGTTATTCATGACCGGACGGCTGGCCCGGTTCACTCAGGTGTTGCCGTTTGCCGTTATTGCGATTTTGTTATTTTCGCTGGCGGAAGCCTGCACAGTGCTGCCGTCGCATCTGGCTCATCACGATGGCGCCGGCATGAAGGCCACGAAATGGCTTCTGGGTCCGTTTCGGATTTTCGCCATTCTGGCCGGGTACCTCAACCGCATGTTCGACTGGGTGCTTAACGCTGGCATCGAACGAATTTACATGCCCGCGCTTAGAATGTCCCTGCGGGCCCCCGCATTAGTGATTGCGATCGCAGTCGCCCTGTTGCTGGGAACGTGGGGACTCGTCCGCAGCGGCGTTGTTCCCTACATTGTTTTGCCGCAGATCGATTCAAACTTCTGCACGGTTGTGATTGCCTTCCCTGATGGAACGCCGGAAGACACGACTGTTGCCGCGACCGAGCGGCTGGAAAAAGCGATCTATGATATCAATCAGCGGTCGATCGCCGACGGCCGCACTCAGGTGGAAACCGGAGTTGTCGACGCCGTGCATCGTTCGATTGGTTATGGAGCCAACACTTTTGGAGCTGTGTCTTCCGGGAGTCATGTGGGCAGCCTGACGATTCAACTGTGCGACACGTCTTTGCGGGATATGACAAGCCAGGAAGTTGTGCAGGAGTGGCGAAAAGTCGCTGGCGAATTCCAGGGTTCGGACTTTATTTCGTACGGCAGCGGCCCGCGCGGTATCGCGGCGCCACCGATCGAATTTTCGTTGCTGGCTCGCAGCGAAGACATTCCTCAGCTGGAAGCCGCTGTCGACATGTGCGTCAGTCGGCTGGAAGAATACCCGGGCGTGCATGACGTAACAGCTGGCGGTCGACCGGGCAAATGGGAATACCGTTTGACAGTCAAAGACGACGCCAAAGCGATGGGCGTGTCGCTGGCCGAATTGTCTCAAACCGTGCGATCCGCTTACTACGGCGAAGAAGTGATGAGACTGCAGCGAGGGCGGCATGAAGTTCAGTTGCGAGTCCGCTATCCGCGCGAGCAACGAGAGTCGCTGTCCAACTTTGAAGAACTGCGAGTTCGAACACCGGATGGAGCCGAACGGCCGCTCATGGAACTGGCGGAAATCGATCCCGAACGCAGCTATTCTATGATTCACCGGCTTGATCAGATGCGTTCGATCACCATCACCGCCGACGTTGATGAAACCTCAGCCAACGCCTTTGTGATCACGAAAGATCTGGAATCGACGTTGATTCCAGACCTGTCGGCGTCGTATCCGGGCCTGCAGGTTTTGTGGGAAGGCCAACAGGAACAAACGAACGAATCCATGAACAGCATGTTTCTGGGTTTCGTGGGCGTGCTGGTCGGGATGTACTTTTTGTTCACGGTGGAGTTCAAAAGTTATCTGCAGCCGTTGCTGGTGTTATCCATCATTCCGTTTGGTGTGATCGGTGCCATTGCGGGGCACATTATCCAGGGCCTGCCATTCACACTGTTCAGCATTTATGGCCTGGTGGCGCTTTCAGGAATTGTCGTGAACGACTCAATCGTGTTGATTGATTTCATCAATCGTCGAGTTGCCGATGGTCTGCCGGTTTACGACGCGGTGATCGATGCCGGCCGCCGAAGGTGTCGCCCCGTTTTGCTGACAAGTATTACAACAATCGGCGGAATGCTGCCGATTTTACTCGAAACTTCCCGGCAGGCCCAGGTGTTAATTCCCATGGCGACCAGCCTGAGTTTCGGGCTGATCTTTGGGACGGCTCTGGTGCTGATCCTGGCACCCGTGGGTTACTTCGTAATGGCGAAACTCACATCCGCCGTGATGGCTCCGACTAAGGAACTTCCAGCCACAGTGGCAGGAGCCAATCCATGATCGAACTAAAAGTTTTACCCAAAGCGCATTTCGTTCAGCCATTTGTTATTTCGTGTCTCCACAAAACTTCACAGCAAAAAAATGCCGTGGAACAAAGCGGGGACAGTTCTTTTAATCGGGCTCAACCACGCTACCGTCGCAGAGCCAATCTCAACCAAATTGATAGTAGGAGTTAGACAATGATTCGATTTTTTGCATTGGGGTTCCTGGGACTCGTTGTTGCGGCGGCTGACATTTCGCCCTGCTTTGCTCAACGCGGAGGCGGCGGACAGCAAGGCGGCGGACAGCGTGGTGGTGGACAGCGTGGTGGTGGCGGTCAGG
>CAYZYB010000121.1:6804-9318 GCA_964481505.1 uncultured Planctomycetaceae bacterium
GGTGGCGGTCAGGCTGGGCCTGGTCGCAGTCAGCTATTGACCGCACTGGATACGAATGGCGACCGAATCCTTTCGAAGGAAGAAATCGCAGCGGCGGCCAAGACAATCGGCCAACTGGATCTCAACAAAGACGGCCAAATCACTCGCGAAGAATACGGTCCACAGGGTGGTCCCGGTCAGGGGCAGGCGCAGGGACGCGGAGCCGGAGGACAGGGCCCCGGAATGCAGAGCGGCGGTCAGGGTCGTGGTGGACAAGGCGGCGGTCAGGGCCGAGGCGGACAGGGTGCCGGTCAAGGTCGCGGTGGGCAGGGACAGGGTGGAGGAGGCCAGGGCGGCCGTCCTCGTGACAAAGTTCGTCCCCGAGATACCCAGTTCAACGAACAACTTCCAATCGGTTCAACTCTGCCGGATTCTCTGCAGCTCTACAATCTTGATCGCGAACTGGTCCCGGCCAACAGCATCTTCAAAGCGAAATACACAGTGCTCGTCGGCGGATGCCTGACGTGCCCCGAATACCGCAATTCGTATCCGGAAATCGAAGCCGTAGCTGCCGACTATCGCGACAAAGGCGTGCAGTTTTACTTCCTGTTTCAATCGCTGACGCACCCGGAAAACTGGGGCTATGTTCAGCCCACTTCGATTCAGGAACGCTTCGCTCAAATTGACCACGCGAAAGATCTGTTGAAGACAGAAATTCCCTGGTTGGCGGACACGATGGACAATGAGATGAAGCAACACTTCGCGATGACACCGAATTCTCAATTCGTATTCGATAGCGAAGGGAAAATTCTGCAGCGTGCGTCGTGGGGGCGAGGCTCCAGCATGCGAGAGTGGTTGGCAGAACTGGTGGGGCCATCAGAAAAGATCACAACGGTCGCGGACCTCAACCTGCCGCAATTCGGATCTCAAAGAACCAATCCAAACGACATGCTTGTTGAACGCAAGACTCTTGAAGGAGTCGCTGTGCCATTAAGAGTCGCAGCCGGTGGCGAAATCAAAAATGCCGAAGACCTGAAGTCTCGCGAATTCGACGAAATCAATCGCTACGCCAAGTTGCGACCGGAAGCCGATCAACAACTGATGCGAACCGGCACTGGCAAGTTGTACCTGGGCTTTCGACAGGATCCGATCCTGGGAGCTGCATGGAACAACCTGGCGTCTCCGCCGAAATATCGAGTCGTCGCTGATGGTGTCACCCTGACACCGGCGATGGCTGAGTCTCAAAAACTGGACGTGGATTCTGATACCGAACCGCGCGAGTTTCTGTTGGATGTGGAGAACTGGGAAGCCGACAAACCGATCAAAGTTGAAATTCAGTACTTCGCCTGCAACAAGAAATTGGGCTGGTGCAAATCTGTTGAACAGGAATTCACTGTCTGGCTGGAACAGGACCGAACAGCAGGTCTGGTGAATGGCCGAAGTCACTTCCCTGGTGGTAATCGTCAAGGTGGTGGTGCTGGGCGTCAGGGCGGCGGCGGTCGTCAAGGTGCCGCCGGTGGCGGACAGCGTGGAGGCGGTGGCCAACGCGGAGGCGGCGGAGCTGGTGGTCAACGTGGCGGCGGTGGCGGTGGCGGCCAGCGTGGCGGCGGCCGTCCCGGTGGCCAATAGTCATTTCAAGGGCACAGGATCTCTATCGCCGAACCAGAATTAGAAAACCTGTATCTGCCCACGACAGAATGTCTGGCGTGCTCTCACGCAAGCGTGACTCTCTGGGGTATCCGGTTTGGCCAGGATCGTCGAAAATCAAAATCCGTAGACAACGTTCTATAAATTTCCGAAAGGCTTAACAATGAAGCGAATTGTGGCAATGACTCTGTTGCTCTCCCTTTGCTGTTCGGTTGCGACTGCTCAGCAGCGTGGCGGTGGCAGACAAGGTGGCGGCAGGCCTGGCCAGGGTGGCCAGCAACGTGGGGGAGGCCCCGGTGGTGGAGGCGGAGGTCCCGGTGGCAACTCACGACCGGGAAGTCCAGGCTCATCATCTCTGGAACGAGCTGGTGTAAAGCTGGATCAAGCTCTGCCTGACCTGACAATCTTTGACGAAAAAGGCGGCAAGTTTCGCCTTGCAGATGTGAAGGGCAAGCACACGGTCATCGTGTTCGGTTGCTTGACCTGACCACCTTTCCTTCGAAACGTTTCCAGTTTGGAAGCAACGTACCGAGACTACAAAGACAAGGGTGTCAACTTCTACTTCGTCTACAAGTCGCTCGCCCATCCTCAGGGCAACGGCTTTGTCCGACCAACGACCATGAAAGAACGTTTGCTGCATGTTCAGGAAGCCAAAAAGTCACTGGGAACATCAATTCCCTGGCTGGCGGACAACATGGACAACGAATTCAAACACGCAATGGGAGACCGTCCGAATTCCGAATTTGTCATCGGCCCCGAAGGCACGATTATTCGGATGCGTGACTGGAGCAACGAAGAGGCTCTTCGAGCAGACCTGACGGAATTGGTTGGTCCTGTTGAAAATCCAACCAATCCTAAAGACCTCAACATGGTTGCTCAGTTTGAAAA
>CAYZYB010000122.1:0-9306 GCA_964481505.1 uncultured Planctomycetaceae bacterium
TGTATAGGGGACGGCGGTGGGGGTTTCTGGAACCCTAACCGGATTCCGGTCTTGAGAACCCGCTTCCCCGATTCCGCCCCGCCCCCCGCCCCCCAGCCGCCTGGTAACAATCTGCAAAATTCCTTCAATCGGGCCGGCAGTTTTCGCCAAGCCCTCGAAATCCCGGCGTCACCGCAATCGGCACAGATCTGTTTCTTGTTTCAGGCGATTCCGAAATGACAGCCACGCGCCTCACCGCTCAACGCAAAGCACTGCGAATTGCCGAACACGGGCCAGGAGACGGCACGGTCACCCGCGCCAGCACGCTGATGGACGAACGGCTGGGATTCGCTCCCGCCGACTGGACGCCACGGCTGCAAAGTCCAATCCGCTGGGCAGGAACGAACTTCATCTTCACCGACCACCTCGGCCTTACCTCAAGTCCGGCGTTCGCAGATAACGTTCTTTACCTGCTGCTGGAAAGACCACGGTAGGCGACCGAGCGAAAATGCTCTCGATCAAATCAGCTGCTTATTCGTTCGGCACTGACCCCGAACCGAAACCTCCGCCGGACGATGTTGACTGTCCACCGCGGCCTGTCTGAGAATTGAGTGCCCAGTCGTACTCGTTGAACTTCACTTCAACATCGCCTGCAACAGCTTCGCCCATTTTGTTGCTGCAGTCAGGGTCTTCAACCAGCCCCTGCAGCCATTTCAGGTAGCCGCCCTGAGCATCCCAGTCTTCCGCATACCATTTCAGGATGGGGCTCAGCCAGAGCGTATTGGTGGAAGGATCGAAGTGGACGTAGCGCTCGTCGTTGGCAAACTGAATCGCCTGATCAGCCAGCTGTTGCTCGATCCGATTTCCGATGTATGCCTCGGCGCGAATCGCGGGACAACTGCGAGCCGCACAGACGAGTGCGACGTGAATTCGCGGTTCCTTAAACGTCGGTCGAATCAGTTCCTGCTCAAGGAAATCCAATGAAATGGTCTTATTGGCAAAGACGTGTTCTTTGAGTTTGAAGAACTGCGAATCAGATCTCAATTTGTCAGCCTGAGCGACAAGGGCTTTGATCTCCTGCGGGTCCGATTGAGTTCGACGCTTGAGTGCTTCGACCTTTTTGTCAATCTCTTCAAGTCGATCTGCTGCATCCTTCGGCGTGAAATTCAACACGTTCTTTTCGTTGCGATGAATCTTATGCTGAATAACGCCGTTGATCACCAGAGCGTTGTAGGCGTTGCAGGTCAGTGCCAGCTTATCTTCCCGCCTTTCCAGTTTTGATGGGTCAGCGCCAGCAATCTGCTGCAGGTAGGTTGTGAACAGGTAATCGCGAGACATCCCTTCGTAATCCACGAGCCCATTCTCAACATACTTTCTTAGCAGATAGTCCCACACGTCGTGATCGACTCCCGAAGCGTCAGGTGTGGGCGTCGGTTTTGACGTCGGCTTGACGTTCTCAAAGGCGCTCCAGGCCACAAACAGCGGAACGGAAAAAGAAACGATCGACAACCAGAAGAAGCCACCGTAGCTCGAAGAGATATTGTTATCCGCCATGATTCCGACTGATTCTGTGTAGGTTCGTTTTGTTGCGAAGCAGCAGTAGGGCAGCTGGAAACTGCCACAACGTTTGGTTAACTCGCCACTGGTTCTTTAAGTTCTGGAACGTTCAATTGAATAAGTTTCTGCTCAGGAACGTCGCCCAGGTGAAGGATCTCCATCGGACACCTCATCACACACTCAGCGCAACCAACGCACGGTGTGTCTTTCAGTGTCACGGGCACGCCCTGTAGTGCTCGCGAACGGATGTCGATGCCCATCTGGCAGTACTGATTGCAGACGTTGCAGTCGATGCACTTGCCTTTTTCGGGCACAATCTGAAATTTCGACCAGCGGCCCCAGAAGTTCATCCAGAACGCCAGCGGGCACCACATGCGACACCAGATTCGCTGTCCAAGAAACGGATAGAGTCCGATCGCCGCCGCTCCCGCCAGAAACGTTCCGACCCCGATATTGTAATACTTCATCGGGCCTTCAAACCCGAGCATCGAAAGGATGGTCGCCGCGGCGGCAAGGACAATGAACACGAAGCCGTACTTTTCCAGTCGTCGTGGCGTCGCTCCCTTGGGGCCTCGATGACGAAAACTGTTACCAACAGTTTCCGCCAGGGCGCCGCAGGAGCAGATGTACGAGCAGTAGATCTTTCCAAACTTGATCGTGAACAGCGGGATGATGATGAAGGTCAGAACAACAGCCCAGACCACACCGATAACAGCAACCGAGTACCACCATTCCGGGTCTCCCGGTCGCACGATGCTGGCATCAACCGTGAATGCGTCGACTTTCAGAGGCCATGCGTTGACCGATCTGGAAATCAGGGGCGTCCACGGGTTCGTGCCCATGAACACGACGAGAAATGTCGGAATGCCCCACCACAATGTCCACTGCACGGCGATGATCGTCAGATTGCGTCGCCAGAGAATCGGGTGGTTGGTTCGGAACGCCCAGTACAGTCCGAAACCGGTAATCGCAGAAAAATAGGCCAGGTAATAAAAGCCCCCAAGCCCTGCGAAATATTCGGGGATGATGGCGAACATCCACTGGAAGCCAGGCAGATAATACGGTCCTGGTCCGGCTTCTGCGACATCGATGGTCATAGATGACGGACACGCGTAGCTGAGGTAAAACAGCAGAGCACTCAGCCCCAGAGCCCAGCGACTTCCTGGTATTTTCAGGAGTGGCGGCTTGCGTTTGTTGGCCAGACTCCAATTGATCGATTCGAGTCCAAGTAACAGCAGCCAGGGAATCGGAAGGAGCTGTTGAATACCCTGCCCAATGCTCGCCAGAAACGCATTCACGGTATCGACATGCAGTTCCGGGTGATCCAGCCATGACATCACCGGAACCAGCCACTTTCCGTCACCCGCTTTGTGCGGCAGCAGCACAAACGACTTGGCGATGAAGTATATGAAGTAGCCGATAAACAGCCCAATGCCTGCCCAGGCGAACCGCTTTTTGGTCCAGATGCCGTCGAGTTCCAAACCCATGTCATGCAGGAAGTCAATGGGTGGCAGTGATCCAATCTGTACGACGACGTTGTCATTGGGAATTGTGACGTTTTCTCCGGCAACGTCGATGTCGACCTCGGTCTCGTGAACTTCGGTGACATTGCTGTCAAACAGCACTTTGATTTCTTCAGCCGCGATCGCCTGGTCGATCAGTTCGCGGTTTTCCTCTTTGGCCCGATAGAAGTTGTCGCCACGATACGACAGTGTGACACGATTGGTGGATCGCATCATCAAAGCCGCTTCGATGGCGGAATTGCCACCACCGACAACTAAGACATCCTTGTCGACATAGTCTTCGACGGTGTGAAATCGATGCGTGACCTTGTGCGATTTGTCGGCACCAGGCACCGTCAGCAGCCGTGGCTGCCCCTGTCGTCCGACGGCGATCAGCACGTTCTTACACGGGAAAGGTGAACCGCCCTTGACCTCCACCGAAAACGACTGGTCTTCCAAATGTCGAACTCGGGCGACTTCGGTGTCTTCTTTGATCTTCAGCTTGTGTTCTGCAACCGACTGCTGCATCAGCGTAAGGAACTCGTCCTTGTCGCGATCCTGATCCACCTGCAATTCGCTGTTGCTGGGTATGGATTGAGGTTCCGCGTAAACCTTCTTGCCAGGTGGAAAGCTGCGGACGGTGCTGGCGATCTTTGATCGTTCCAGAACAACATACTTCCAGCCGCGTTTTGATGCTTCGATCGCTGCTGAAAGTCCGGCCGGGCCACCTCCGATAATCACAAGGTCCAGATTCGATTCATTGTCATCGGTACCGTCGACCGACGTGGAAATAATCCCTGCGGAGTCCATCTTCTCGATGACTTCACGACCCTGATTTGCCGCAACTTTCACAAGCGGCAAACCTGTGACATCCCCAACAAGGAAGATGCCACGGACGTTGGACTCGTATCGGCTGTTGACAACCGGAAGTATTTCCTGAGGCGGGACAGTGGCAATATACTTACCACGTTTGACCTTGGCCTTGGCCAGCGATTCAAGGGTCATCAGTCTCTTGTCCGTCCATTCCGTGGTTTGCGAAATCGCCATTTCCGATCCGGAGTCTGACTGCTTCCCCGGGAAATTCAAACGAATCCGTCGTGGTGAGCGACGGTTGAAAATGCAGAATCTGAAAAGTCATCGTCAGGAATGTATTTTAGTGTACAAAAGCCGGGTGGCTGCAGGTATTTAACCAAGTCAACCACGTGCAGTTACCGGCCAAAGTCAGACCTCATTCGATGATCGCCGACCCAACAGCCCGAAAATCCGCCCGCCAAGCCATCGCATGTAATACATGCCAGCTGCATCATGACAGGTAACTGGTGGTCCGAATTTAGCTCTCGTGAATTCCAGAATGCTGCGGTGCGTTATGCGTTGGATTGAAGCTTTAAGCGAGAAGGTTGGTTGAAAGACCGACAACTGCCATTGAGAACCGAGCAAAAGTTCTCATAACGTTCCTCCCTGAATTGAAGATCTCTGCGCACGTTTTAGCCGGGTTCATTCGGCTCCATGTTGCGACGGCGTTTGATTGCATTCCATACGTCGGAAGAAAAAGAGAACGGCGAGCATCATCTGCTCGCCGTCTCAAAGCTCAGAATTGTCAGCTCAAACGTCACCCTCTGAGTTCTCTCAGACTTTCAGATAACGCTGATTAAGCTGCTTTGCTACTTCTTGTCTGAACTATCCGGTGCCTTATCAGAACCATCCGGCGTTTTGCCCGAACCATCCGGTGCCTTATCAGAACCGTCCGGTGTGTTGCCCGAACCATCAGGTGCCTTATCGGAACCGTCCGGTGTTTTGTCCGAACCGTCTGGCGCCTTATCGGAACCGTCCGGTGTTTTACTACCGGATCCTTCGACCTGACCCGAACCGGCTGGCGGCGCGGCGGTTTCACCGCATCCGGGCAGAATCAGGCAGCTGGCAATCGTGAGCAGCAGAAACCAGTTTGACATCGACTTCATTGAAGTGTTCCTTGAATTTGAAGGGTGATTACTGCCGTTGGTGTGCGCTTTCCGACGGTAGCGATGATTTGGGTAGACTCAGGTTTTCAACTCATGCGGCACCAGAGATTTACAAGAACGACAGACGCTGATTGCGATCAAGACAGGCAGGAATTCGAGCCAAACGATGCAATGGTCGAAAACCCCCCCGCCGCTGTACTCGTAGCCTGCAAACGCAATTGCAACACCTGAATGCTTGCACCAGAAGCGGAGATAGTACCCGATCAGGCATGGCGCAACCAGAAGCCATCCAGGGTTTCGTGCAAAACAAACAAACGGTAATGCCCATAGCCAGTACCATGGATTCTGTGTCGGCTGCAGAAAGAAAAACACGCAGATGACACCAAAAACGAGGCTTGGTAGCTGCTCGGCAGAAGCCGGTCTTTTCACCAAACCTATCAGAATTGTTAGGTAGTACACACAAAATGCAGCAAGGGTCAGCAGGCGAGCTGCGAAGAAAGCGGGATTCCCCGAAAGGTGGCTGCGTCTGATGAACTCATGCCAACGCACACGGACGGTCTTTGGTGTTGCGACGTACCATGCCTGATTGTGTTGAGAATTCCGGTCCAGCTTCGCGTTTTCGTAGATGGTGCTGAAGATGATGTCGTTCATCCGCCATTCTGAAAGAAAACTCGATAGTCCTTCCTTGCGGGATGTCGCAGACGCTTCGGCTTGAGAACCGGTGCCTCCTGTCAAAGAGATCCGATGAAGGAACATCGGCGTCATGAAGAGTACGGTGGCCAACGCAAATACCGAGCAATAGATGATCGCAGCCCTACGGTCAGTCTGCCACAGAACGACTGCGAACAACGGAAGCAGGATCACCGGGAAGATCTTCGCTCCCACTCCCAGCGCCAACAACAGGGCGGAGAAACCAAGCAGCCTGGCTTTTCCTGAGCGTCTTTTGTGAGCGTCGGACGCAGCGTGCTTCAACCAGGCCACGAGTATCGTTACGGCGGCGGTCGTCAGGAAAACGGCGATGGAGTCCAGATGGCCACTGTTGGCGATTTCCTTGATTACCAACGGATTCCATGCGTAGACGATGATCCATCCTGTGGACGCTGCCACCAGACGAAGCAGTCGCAACAGAGTGAATATTGTTGCGAGGTCAAACAGAATCAAAATCGTTTTCATCGCAAAACGATGCAGCTCAACAGAACCGGAATTTGGAACCATCCCCATCGTGATCGCAAAGACAGCCTGGCTGACAGGTGGATAGATCGTTGTGTATTCGGGAAAATGAACGCTCGAAACGATCGTCTGCAGGGAGGGGTTATTCGCCGCGACGTCGGCGAGCCTCTGTTGATCCGGGTTCGCTGATGCAGTTGGCTCTGCGAGAATCTCGTCCGGAGAATACCGGTACGGCGACACTCCCTGGTTGCAGACGATTCCGTCCCACATGTAACGGAAGTAGTCAACTTCCAAAAACGGTGTCGCGAACAAATGAATCAGACGAAACAGAATCGCGAACGCAATGACGACCCTGAGATTTCGAACGTTTTCTGTTGTGTTGAGAACACGGAGGGCGATTCCGGTACTGCATAAAGCAACCAGTGCCGCGAGAAAATAAACGCCGGTTACGTACAGGATGCGTGAGTCATATGCATCGGGGAAGAAAAATCTACAGTCCCATTCCACTGCAGCGCCCAGAAGAAGAGCAGCGTTCGCAGATCCCAACATGATGATCTTTGCGGTACCGGTTTCCTTAAGGCTGGTGTTTCGTGTCATCGGTCTCGACCCGCAGGTGGTGGCGCTGGAATTGCTTGGCGGGTGATCTCTGCAAAAAAGAGGCCGCAGGCTGCGTTGAATTCTGAGCGGTACAGTACCAACCCATTGCGACAATGACGATCTCGACCCAGTGCATCTCAAGCTTCGATGAAAATCACAGGCAGCTTCAAACTCCCGAACCGATCATCGTGTTTGTGGACGGCGACTACGGTGATCACCCTGAAGAACTCCCGTAGCTCATCAGGCCGATTATCGAAGATTACGACGACTTGAGATTGGTTCACCGGCTACCGGCTCACGTGAATCCGGAGCCATGCATTTCCAGGCGATCTTCGCAATCTGGCTGGCGTGTACATTTATGCGAGTTTTCTGGGGCGCGACGTTCACCGACCTGGGACCGTTTCACGCGATTCGGTTACCTGCGCTGCAGCAATTGAAGAAGCGGGACGAGAGTTTCGGCTGGACCATCGAAATGCAGATCAAATCGCAGCAGCAGCTGCTGCGTTCCACCGAAGTTCCGGTTTCCTATCGCTGCCGCATCGGGGTCAGTAGAATCATCGGCACAGTTTCCGAGACAATCAGACCGGGCTATAAGATCCTTTATACAATTTTCAAGCTGCGACCCGGATAAAGACATGGTCTTTGCCTCATGGAGCGTGTTGAATCGATTGAGGTGACTCGGTTCACTGCTGTGTTGCTCCATTGTCGCTGCTCAATAAGGCACACCTGAACCGAAAGCGACAGACGATCGAACGTAGTAGGATGGTATGTCCGGCAGTTGGACAGTCTTCGTAGGCTGTGGTGAGCGAGGCGAAATTTCGGCACGAGTTTGTATTTGACTGGGAGGTAGAGATGCGTACGTTCTGCTTGATAACGAGCGTGGTGCTATTGTGTGCGGCCACTGGCTGTCCCCGGCTTCAGGCTCAGGACAAAAGAGAAATCCCACGGGCAGAAACAACTGCTCCAAAGCATGATCAGGATTCTTCAGGAATTCCCAAACCACTGATCGATGCCAAGACTCTTGCGGAGTTGTTGAGTGATCAAAACGTACGGGTTGTGGAATTGGGAGACAACAAAGCGGCATTCCGCAAAGCTCATATTCCTGGAGCGGTTTTTCTGCACTGGGTCGATGACATTATCGATCCGGCGACTTCTGATCGTTACAACCTGATCAACAAAGTCGATATGGAAAAACTGCTCAGCAGTCTCGGCGTTCAGTCAGACTCTCGCATTGTCGTCTACGATGCATTGTCGAGCCGACTTTCGACTCGATTCTATTGGTCGCTGAAGTACTACAATCATGCTCGCGTACACGTTCTTGACGGCGGCCGTGAGGCTTGGGTGCGGGCTGGCGGCGAAATGACAGACGAAGTTTCCAACTTCAAGCCGTCGATGTACCGAATCAAATCTGTGAACAAAAATTATGCTGCGGACATGTCGTTCATCGCCGCGAACCTGAAGAACCGGAAAGTGACGTTCGTCGATGGTCGGCCTCCCGCACAGTACTCGGGCAAAGAAGTCGGGAAGGTGTTCCACACGGGAAAAGTCCATCAGAAGAAAGGGCACATTCCCGGCGCGGTCCATGTTTTTTGGAAAGACAATTTCCATGAGAACGGAATCTTCAAGTCTCCGGAAGCCCTGGCGAAGTTGTACCGCGATCGTGGCGTTTCACCCGACAACACAGTGATCACGTACTGCAACGAAGGCTTGCACGCTGCTCCACCGTGGTTTGTGCTGCGGGAGCTTCTGGGATACGACGATGTTCGCGTCTACGACGATTCAATGTCGGAATGGGCGAATTCCAGGCAGCCTGTCGAGCAAGGGCAGCCACACGCAATCAATTCAAAATGAAAATCAGGACGGAGCCTGTCATGAAACTGTTGAACTGTCTGGTGATCACTGCGGTGCTCACCGGCTGCGGTCAGAATAATGATGTCTACGATTCGCCGGGCAAAACCGGACTGGTGGCGGAAATTGACCCTGCCTTTAACGACGAGCAGGCCAATCTTGTTCGCAAGGCCATCGATATTCTGAATCAGCGACTTTTTGCTGCCGAAGTGCAGGCGAATTTGCAGGGAATCCGAGATGGCTGGGAGGTCGACGTTCACCCGTTCGCCTGGAATCGAATTCAGGATCTGTCACCACGGGAACGCGTGGCGGAGCAGCAGATTGATCTGCTGACCGAACAACTCGCAGGAATGTCACAACAGCGGATTCCCGTTCACTTTCAGTACTTTAAGAAGGACTCTCCACGCTGGGGTGAAGCGGAAATTGGTCGAGTTCTGTGTCACGTGAACCAAGATGGTCGATTTGTGATTGATGGCTCTTTCGAATTAGCGTTGAACGGTTTTCATTTGTCTTCTGACAGTGAATGGCAGGAAACCGACCCGAAAGTCTGGGCGGTTGTGATCGCTCATGAAATGCTTCACAACCTCGGTCACAGCCATGGCGCCCGCGACAATCTGAAACAGATGATCGCCTTCGAACGTTGTCTGTACTACGACGGCAACTATTCATTAGAACTGACATGTCCCGAGTTTGAG
>CAYZYB010000123.1:0-9295 GCA_964481505.1 uncultured Planctomycetaceae bacterium
CCTGATCTTCTGTCGTATGGAAAATGAAGGTCGGCGGCGTTTTCTTCGTCACGCGTTTTTCGTTCGACATCAATTCGACAAGTATGGGATTGTCTTTCTCCGGACCCAAAAGATTTCTGCGAGATCCCATGTGCGTGAACGCTTTGTCCATGGTGATCACGGGATAGCACAATACGGCAAAATCGGGACGGCTGCTGACTTTTTCGATCGGATCGGCCGCTGCGGCATCGCCAAGATCAAATTGAGTCGCCGCGGTGGAAGCCAGATGCCCGCCTGCAGAAAATCCCCAAACGCCAATGCGATTCGGGTCGATTCCTTTGCCAGACGCATCGTGACGAACAGTCCGGATAGCGCGCAGGACATCGCCTTTCTGGATGGGATGGTGATAGCCCTGGGAGCCCAAACGGTAACGTAGAATCCATGCACTGATTCCGCGTTCGTTCAGCCATGCGGCGATTTGGTGACCTTCATGATCCATCGCCAGTCCGCCGTAACCACCGCCGGGACAAACAACAACGCCACAACCAGTCGCCTCATCTTTCGCCGCCGGAAAGGCCAGCAGCGCCGGGACGTCATGATCTTCACCACCGTTCGCCCCGGGAGCACCGTCGGACCACAAAGGCTTCCAGTCGTCTGCACTGACCAACGTACACATCAGCAACGGAACAAAAATTCGAATCATTATTTTTCTTTCGCGGTGACAGAGCTTCATAAGTTTTCCACAGATGACACCGGCACGATGAAAAGGAATCAATCCCGAATTACTGTGACCGATTCGAATCGGACCAGCTCACGGAAACAGTGTTACCCCACATCGTAACACAAGAGGCGAACGACAAAACATGCTCGACTTCGCGGCAAATTGATCCAAACACAGAACCGTACGCTCACACAACTCCGAAGGCTTTACTTTCTGCTGACGCCTTGGAATTTTCGGTGCAAATCCAACGGAATTGCTGGGGTAGAAATTGGTAAACACGCGGTAGATACAGAATCCTTCTAAACGGGTGCTCAAATGATGATGCCTGTTTGCCAGGAAGAAAGCCCGGACAACCGGCTCCGAATGTGCCGAAACACCATGCCGTCACGGTATTGGATTGTGTCGGTTGTGCATGTCGCCCGCACGGTATCAACAGGATGCGTGACGACGTTCTGAGTCTCCAAATACCAGCAACATGGGCATTGCGGTTCAAGGTATTCCGGCAGTGCATTCGATGGTCAATGTGAGACACCCTGTCTTTGTTCTCCTGATGCTCGACCGCCCGCAAATGGATTCAGAGTTCCAAATTTCCACTGCAAATCCTTTCGAAATGCAGTGAAGCGGCGCAGAAGGTGGGAGCTGCCTTCGGAGCTGAGAGTTGTCTCAGTGTACATCCGTTCATCTCGACAAAAGCAGCAGCCCTGCCCTCTTCCGAACGTAGGCATTCGTCATTCATTTGTGGAATTCTAACGATGGCATTTCAATTCGGATCGAAGAGCCAGCATTGGCAACTCCCCGTCGGATTGACGCATTATTCCACTTACTCGGAAATGACTGGGGACGAAACCGCCGAGTTGGAAGAATTAGCCTTCCGACATGGTCAGTACTCGGATTCGTATTTGGTGACAGAACCCAATCGTGAGTTTCTTTGGAGCAAAAAGAACCACGCGGTTGTTGGGTTTCTAAGGGTTGGGCAAAGCCGCTTTCTGCATATCGCCGGAAGCGTGTTATGCGCTGAAGAAGCCAAGCCGGCGTTCGTTCGCGAATTGATGGAATTCGCTAAACTCAACAAGCTCACGATTCTCCTGTATCACCTGGACGAACGAGAACTCTCAGTCTTTCGTGAAAACTCATTTCAGGTGACTCGTTTCGGGGTCGAAACACGCATTCCGCTGGCCGGACATTCGTGGAATGGCAAACAATACCAGTGGGTACGCCGACAGACAAATTTTGTGGCTCGTCAGGACGTCGTGTTCGAAGAGTTACAACACCAAAAACATGATCGCACAGATCCCACCTGGCAGACCGTGTTCAACGAGTTACAGCACGTTGCCCGCGAAAGCCTTTCCGGTCGAGCCCACTGCGACAACATCCCCTTTTTCGAAGGTCAGCTGCTGCAGGATCACCTGGGCCGTCGCAGGATTTTCATTGCTCGTGCCGAAAACGGGAGGGGCCGCATCGAAGGTTTTCTACTGTGTACCCCAATGAATTCCGGAACAAGCTGGGCACTGGAGATGTACCGGAAACGATGTGACGCCGTTAAGGGAACGGTCGCCTACCTTTTCAAGCATGCGGTGGAGACTCTTCAGGAGGAAGGCTGCGACGAAGTGTCTCTGTGCCCTCTTCCAGCCGTCAATTGTGACGAACCACTGGCAGGAGATTCCTACCCTGCCCGAGCATCATTGAAGCTTTGGAAGCGATTTGGCTACGCTCTGTTTGACATTAACGGACTCCTGCATTTCAAGAGTCGATTCCGACCGGAATTCCGCGAGATGTTCGTGTGTGCATTTCCCAGATGCGGATTCTTCAATGGAATCCGAGCAACGCTCGCTTACGCCGTAGCCGTGGGACTACTGAACATCAGCATTCCGTCACTCCTGTCAAAATTGGTTCGCTGGAATCCGAAACGGCGAACACTGGCGGCCCCGGAGATCCAGCCAGCTGTGATCGCAAAAACGGAAGTCGTGCCAGAACGGGAAGCTCAGGCTGCCTGACATTGCAATTCATCACGCGGCGACGCGATTTTGGTGATCACTGCCAGTAACTGTCTCAGTCACTCCCAATTCCAACTGCGCCGGATTCGCGATCAATTGTCGCAGGGTTTCAACAAAGACTCCTGTTTGGTTCCCGTTCACCATTCGATGATCAGTCCGCACGAACAGGTGAGCACGATTGCGAATGACAATCTCACCATCTTCCACCACTGCTGTCGGTTGCGAAGCTCCCATGGTAACCAGCACAGAGTAGGAATTCAGCGGTAGCGCGGCCACTTTATGGGCCACCAAAGGAGCGGCTCCCTTAAAACCCAGGTAGTTCACAAAAGCGCCCGAATGATTCAGAGGCGCCTGCCAGCGAAACATCGTGGGGAGCCTCAGACGATTGCCGAAGAACATTCCGATGCGACTTGTCCGGTGAAGCCAGTTCAGTCGCAAAAACTGCCATACACTGTTAAGTCGTCGAGCAAGAGTCGGCGCAGCGGTCGCTTCTGATCGGGCCTTCGCAGCACCTCGTGCCTTTGCCTGAGCTTCTTCCCAGAAACGTTCGGCGATGTTACGCAAGCTCAACGTTTCGGCATCGTAGAACGTCTTGCTGTCTACTTCGCCCGACCGAGTATTCAGAATCGGGACAACCATGTTCACGGCGCGATATTGATAGACTCGCTTGCCTACAACGCGACGGTTAAATTCCGGATGCTGCACCAGCGCCTTCGCAACGGCCGCCACCATGACATGCATGGGCGTCAGCATTAGCCCGGCCTGGCTTCGTTGATCTGCCAGAAAGGACTCCATGACATCAGTGTCAACCGTCGTGCCCCAAACCAGCATCGGGTCTGAATCGGGCGTCGACATTCCCAGGTACGTCGAATTGATCCAGCCGAGTTCCGATAACGGAACCGCACTGCCTTTGGTTGCCCAGTACATGAAATCACTTTCGAAGAATTGTCCGATGCGAATTGGTCAGGCAGCTTCCGCTTGTCCGCTGCTACGTTCAGAAATTAACTGAGCGATCTTTGTGGCCGTACAAAACACGGCTGGGTTGATATCGCCGAATCCCAGCTGAACCCCGTGTTCATCTTCGATGTAGACAAGAACATCCATGATCGTGAGAGAATCGAGAAGCTCTGATTCCAACAGATCCGTTTCGGCATCAATGTTGTCCTGCCCCGTTACTGTTTGCAGAAAGTTGATCAGTCCATTGAGAGTGCTATTCATGATTAATCCTTATAAAAAGTCACGCCCATCAGGCGCGATTTCGTTGCTGAAGAGAGGCTTCGTGAGCCCATTTCGTCAATAGCGGGCGATCGATTTTGCACGCTGCGGTAAGCGGAAAATGGTCCACCGTTTTCACAATTGCTGGTACCAGGTGCCTCGGCAGTTTGGCTCGGCAGATTGCGATACTGCGCGAAATCAGATCGTCGCCTGCAGTCTCCGAAGGTCGCAGGTAGAGTGCCAAACGTGTTCCGACGGTTGTCGATTCGAAGGACACCGCGACTGCCTGGTAAACGGGAAGTTCGCGGGCTGCGAATTCTTCCAGATCACTCGGCATCACTCGATAACCAGCGATCTTCACGAAAGACGACCGTCGTCCTCGAATCACGATTCTTCCGGCCTGATCCTGGGAAGCCAGGTCGCCCGTGTACAGCCAGCCATCTCGCAGACGTTCCGCCGTCGCGGTCGGATCACACCAGTAGCCTGCCATGATGTTCGGGCCCTGAGCAATCAGCTCTCCTGTTTCGCCAGGCGGAACAGGACTACCCTGTTCATCAACGATCGCCAGCGTGACTCCTGGAATCGCCTGGCCAATGCAACCATCATCCACATTCAGAAGCTCGTCATTCGCCAGCCAGGCCAGTCTTGCCGTTGCTTCGGTCTGGCCGTACATCACAACGAATTGTGACGGATGAATCAGTTGCTGAATACGCAACGCCAGTGGTCGCCGCAACGCACCTCCGGCCACCGAACAGTATCGCAGCGAAGGCAACGATCGAGTACCCAACGAAGAACGTTCCATGAGGCTGGTGAACAAATCGGGAACGCCAGACAGGCTGGTACAATGATGCTTTTCGATTGCATCCAAAAGTGTTTCAGGAAATAACGTTTGTCCATCCAGCACCAGGTGAGCGCCCGCCAGCAGGTGAGATTGCAGAATCGAATTTCCGAATGCGTGGTGAAACGGAAGGACGCACAAAGGGCGTTCTGTATGATCAATCCGCAGATAGCTTTGAATGGATTGGGCGTTGGCGGCCAGGTTGGCATGAGTCAGCATCACACCTTTAGGTTTTCCACTGGACCCCGATGTAAAGAAAATTGCCGCCAGCGAATCTTCGGTCGCCATCACAGACGGCATTGAAAAGTCGGAATGACTCGCCATGTTGCCGCTGATCGTCGATACCGCATAACTCGAAAGGTCTTTGCGAACTCGGAGAACACGGGGGGTGGAAAGAACGGCGATCGCGTCGGTCGTCTCAATCAGCCGACTCAATCGTTCGCCTTCCACCTTGTGGGTTTGAGGCACAAAAACCGCATCTGCCAGCCAGACTCCCAGCATCGCAGCTACGTATTCGATTGAATTTGGAGCCAGCACGATGACTCGACAGCCCGGTAAATAATCCGGCAGAGAACGCAAATGCTCGGCAACCGTCCGACCAAGCTGCAGCAGCTGTGAATAGGTAACCGTAATACGGCCGACCGTCATTGCTGGATCAGCTGCATGACGGTTCACGGTGTGCAGAAATCGTCCGATCGGAAGAGCAATGTTCGGATCCACGGCGGTTCCGCATTCAAACAATTCACCATCGCAATCTGGTGAGAAATGTTCAATGGCGAAGACTTCCATGACTCGCTTTCGTTTCGCGAACGCTGACTTTCAAAACCGTATTCGGTGTTTTCTTGAGGTCGGCTTGTCGCATCACAAACTTGAAATTTCGAAAAACGGGGGCTCGCGATGACTCAGCCGGAATAGTCAGCCGTCTTAAAGGCTGTTGCGGCATGTCGCTTCGGCAATACTTGCCGGTGGCCGTTTATGTGACGTTTGTCGAAACGAACAGCAGGCAGATTAAAATGGGACAACTCCAAACGGTTCCGTTCAGATTGCCACACCGCGGATTTCGAACGCAATGCAGCTGACCTGACGGTCGATACCAAATCTGTGTGTCCCTCTTCTTAACGCAACGATTTCTGCCGGCCATTCAGATGTCAGCCGTTCTCCAACCCCACGCTACCCAAACACTTCCCTACCTGATTGAACCCGAACAACCAGGTTGTGAGACTCTTGACGATCTCGTTCAGCTGATCGAACGTGACCGAACCGCTTTGGCTCAGTTGCTGAACGTCCATGGAGGAGTCCTGTTTCGAGGTTTCACGGTTGATTCCGAAGAGGCTTTTGGGGTGATCGGCAGAACACTGATTCCAAGCCTGCAACCCTATGTGGAAGGTCAATCACCGCGCACAAAAATCGGTGACAACGTCTACACATCGACAGAGTTCCCTGCCGCTTATCGAATCACTCTGCACAACGAACTGTCCTACAAGAAAACGGCTCCTCGCCATATCGTGTTTAATTGTCATCAATCCGCTGAAACAGGTGGTGAAACGCCCATACTGGATTGCCGAACAGCGTACAAAGCGATCCCCTCCGACATTCGTGAGAAATTCGAAACTCACGGCGTGCGATATCTGAAAACGATGCACGGACAGGAACACGGTCTGGGCAAATCATGGATGGCTCACTTTGAAACCAGCGATCGAGCTCAGGTGGAAGAATATCTGGTCGCAAACGACCTGGAATTTGGCTGGACGCCCGAAGGGAATCTGCGCACCGCCGCTGTCCGCCCCGCGACGATTATCCATCCGGAAACGGGCGAGATGATCTGGTTCAATCAGGCGAATCTCTGGCACATCACCAACGTGGACGAACGTCGACGTCAGCAGATCATCCGTCGATGTGGCATGGACAATCTGCCAACGCACGCCACCTATGGCGATGGATCTCCGATTGAAGACTCTGACATCAACCTGGTAAGAAATATCCTGTGGGAAAATTCAATCATTAAGCCGTGGCAGGAGGGCGATGTCCTGTTTCTTGACAACCTTCTGGTCGCTCACGGTCGAAACTCATTCACGGGATCACGAAAAACTCTCGTCGTCATGGGTTAAAGCAAAACGCAGGTTCAAATTCGAAAGATGCCAGCATGCCTCAAACATTAAACACACCCGATGGTCTTCGTGTTGACGTCGCATCCGCCGCCGGAATTACGGCACAGGAACCGCTGGAGGCCCCGGATGTGTGGCAGAAGATCGGGTACGGCGTGACTCGTCCGTTGAAGAATGCCATTGTCCCGTCAGTAATGCTCAGAAAATTGCTGGCCAGCAGCCAAAGCCCGCTGCTGGCGGAAGCTCTCGAACGCCCGGGCGGCTGGCGTTCGATGCAGTTGACCTATCGCAACGATCAACCGGTCGACTGGCTGGATCGTCAGGCACTCCGTGACAACCCCGTGTCAATGGCGGCTCGCAACCGTCGCCGAGTTGTCATCGATCGACTCACCCAGCTGATCGCCGAAAAAAATCAGCAGAGTATCGCCACACCGATTCGAATTCTGGGCATCGGAGCCGGTCCCGGACAACACGTGCAGCATGCGATCATTCGCGGGCAGGTCGATCCGAAAAACGTTCGAGCAGACCTGATCGATCGAGACGCCGATGCCTTCGGCTACGGAAAAGAACTGGCACGTCAGCTGGGAATTCATGACTGCGTGAACTTCATTCAGGGAGATGCCATTGAGGTTTCGACAATCCTGCCGGGAGTTCAGTTTGATATCGTCAAGCTGATTGGCATTGTGGAATACCTCAACGACGAAGATCTCGTGGCAATGCTGAATGTCATTCACGGCACCATCGCACAGGACGCAACTCTGCTGACTCATGCTTTCATCGATCGATTTCGAAACGCCCCCTTCCTTCACCGCGTGTTCGGCCTGCAGCATCAGTATCGATCTGCCGAACACATGACGGAGTTGCTGGCCGCAGCCAGCTTCGAAGTGGCCGATTGCTATCTGGAACCGACTGGAACTTACCCAATCATAACCGCTCGGCCGGCCAACTGATTGCGGTGTATCAATTTGTCAGCGCCAGATTCTCACATTCGTTTGCGTTGAGAACCCCACAGGTATCTAAGCCAGCACATCGTTTATCACTTCACCGTGTACGTCCGTCAATCGACGATCGATGCCGTTGTGATAGTAGGTCAATCGTTCGTGATCGAGCCCCAGGATACGCAGGATCGTGGCGTGGAAGTCGTAAACGGTGGCTACGTTTTCTACCGCTTTGTAACCGAATTCATCGGTGGCTCCGTACGTGAACGGCGCCTTAACACCCGCACCCGCCATCCAGGCTGTGAAGCCTGCCGGATTGTGGTCTCGACCACTGGCTCCCGCCTGAAACGTTGGCATGCGGCCAAATTCTGTGCACCACACAACCAGCATGTCTTTCAGCAGACCACGTAGCTTTAAGTCTTTCAGCAGCGCGGCCGTTGGTTGATCCAGCACCGGGCCGTGCTTCGCGTATTGCGTCTGAAGTGCCTTGTGACCATCCCAGTTGCTCACGCCTTCACCGCCCGTTTGGTACGCACCGTTGAAGACCTGCACAAAGCGAACGCCCTGCTCGACCAGTCGGCGAGCCAGTATGCAGTTCTTCGCGTACGACACCTTCAAAGTATTCTGCGGATCGTCCGCTCCGTACATCTTGATGGTCGCCGCCGATTCTGTGGACAGATCGCCGACTCTCGGAACACTCAACTGCATCTTCGCCGCCAATTCGTAACTGGAAATCCGCGCCGCCAGTTCGCTGTCGCCGGGAAATTGTTCGAGATGCTTTCGGTTTAACTGCTGCAGGAACTCGCGAGTCGCTTGGTCGGTCTTCGCGTCAACGCCCTCAGGTCGATCCAGATTTCGTAACGGCTTCGTCGCGTTGAAATCAGTCCCCTGAAACGCGGCCGGAAGAAATCCGGGGCCCCAATTGTTGACACTCGATTGCGGCGTTCCGCGCGGATCCGGTATCGCCACATAAGCAGGAAGGTTCTGGTTCTCCGTGCCCAGAGCCCACGTGGTCCATGCTCCCATGCTGGGAAAACCGTCCAGCGTGAAGCCCGTCGACATAAAATTCTCACCCGGCCCGTGAGTGTTCGTCTTGCCGGTAAGCGAATGAATGAAGCACATGTCGTCGGCCAAATCGCCGAGCAGCGGCACAAGATCCGACACCATCTTGCCGCACTCCCCACGCGGTTTGAATTTCCACGGACTCTTCGTCAGATTGCCCTGCGCTCCCTGAAACGTAATGAGTTTATCCGCACCAGGCATCGGTTCGCCGTGCCGTTTGATCAGTTCCGGTTTGTAGTCGAAAGTATCGATCTGACTGCAGGCACCCGAACAAAAGATCATCAGCACATTCTTCGCCTTCGCCGGCAAATGAGCCTTTCGAGCCGCGAACGGCTGGGATGGATCAATCTGCGGACGCAGCGGCGATTTGTCATCAGCAAGTAATCCCTGTTCATGCAATAGACTCGCCAAAGCGATTCCGCCCAGCCCGCGTGTCGTATCAG
>CAYZYB010000124.1:0-9267 GCA_964481505.1 uncultured Planctomycetaceae bacterium
GTCCCAGATCGAACTCACATGGCCGATGTGTTGCACAAAACTTGGGGTGGGGAAATAGATTGGTACGCCGCTACGTGCAGCCCATCGACCGATCAAGACATCGATGCCGTAGCTGCCTTTGTACCGTTCATCCCAGCGGTGCTGCATGACTTCATGATCCATTAAAAACAACTGCGCGGCGGCTCTTGAAAAAACAAATGCTTGAGCTCCCCACACCCATTCACCTTCAAAGATGAACCATCCATTTGTTGGTTTGGTGTAGTCTCGAGGGCAAAATAGTGATGCCAGGCAGGGTTTGTCTGTCTTCCACAGTGTCCGTTCCAGGTAGCTTCGTACTTTCGTGTGGTTGCAGAATAGGGCGTCATCCTGAATCATCAGGTAGCCATTTGCCGCTGGTTCTCGCATTAGCAATTCGGCGAGTGACAGAAAGAAATTCGACCAAGCGCCCACTTTGGGCTCTCGGAGAGTTCCTGGCAGGTTGGCGTGGCGGTTTGCCAGATTAACATTGCTGTCTAAGAAAATCCGGGGAGTCTTCCAGCCTGCATTGATCACGCTATCCACGCAATCATCCACAGTGGCCAAACGCCGTGGTGCCGTGGTGATGCCGACTGCCCAGTTTCTGATCGGGTGCGAGGCTTGCTTTGAGGGGATGAGTGCCTCAAGGGATCGGCGGGCTGAAGATTTGCTGTAGTCCGGGATTTCGATCACCGGTGGTTCGGCTTCGGTAGCATCTGATTTGGGCAGGCAGGCAGTCGCCAACTGTTGAAGTTCAACCGCGTTTTCGCGGCTGCATCCTGCCACACCGTCGGTTGCGATGATTGTTTCTGTGAGCTGATGAAGCAGTGAGGCAACGACTGAGTTTGGGTCGCGGACGGTTGGGGGAAAGCACTTGCAACATGCTTCGCAGGCACCTTCAGGGACAACGCAGGAATCCGGATCTGCGACGTCGGTGAGATTTTGAAGCAATAGGCACCGATTTTTTCCTGCTTCGTTCTGTTGACGAAACGAGCACTCATCCACAGATCTTGGTTTCAACGACATCGTAGCGCCTCGAAATATCTGTTGCCGACTAAATTCTTTCGGTCATACCAAAATGTGCATTGAGTGCACCAAAAGATCGTGCGTCGAAAATGCCCTTCAGGTAGCCCCGGCGTCGGCGTTCGATTTCTTGTTGGACTTCGTTGCGTGGCGCAGTTCCCCAGCCCGAAATTGTGTCCTGGGTGGCCGAGCTGGAGTGTATTCTGTACTTCACGATGATGTCTTTGGATACAACGATCCGTGCGCCCGCGCACAGAGCGCGGATTTGAAATTCGGTGTCGAGTCCAGTGCGATTGCGAAGTCGTTCTCGAAAGTCCGCGAAGCCCCCCAATTCAGCGAATGCACTGCGGCGCACCATTAAGCTCGGGTTCATCAGGAAATAACGAGATTGTGCCGGGGACGGGTAATGTGATGCTCGCAGCTCAGGGGCAGGAGTTCGATGTCGGGCCATTTCGTTGTCTGGCACTACAATTTCTTTGTCTCCAAATGTGATGGTCGTTCCTCCGAAGAGATCGGCGTCCGAAAGCCGCAAGGCATTGCCCGAAATGTGTAGCCGGTGGGGTAGACTAACGTCGTCGCTATCCTGGACAGCAATCAAGTCCGTTTCCAGGAATGGATAGACGTTGTTGAAGGATGCGAATTGGCCGATGTTGCGTTGGTTTCGGTAAGCTCGGATTTGGGGGTGGTCCTTCCATCTGGAAAGGAATGCACCGGTATCTTTCGTTGCAGCATCGTCGATCAGGTGAACGACCACATCTGCCCGATCCTGGTTTAGGACGCTCTCTAATGCTTCTTCAACAAAATCCAGTTTCCCGATGAACGGCAGGACGACATCACAAGTGACGTTTTGTTGCACGAATCCACGTCCGGCTGACCTCAGCGCCGAATCAGATGTCGTGTCGTAGTGCGGTTTGGGGCCGAGTGGAGATGGGGTTACTGGTTTAGTTTCGGTGACAAGTGGTTTCGCCAGAATTCCTAGCCGACGATGGCATGCGGCAGCTCTGAAAAGAAACTCGGCGTCCCAATCAGGGCGATCGCTGAAGCCGCCCATGTCGACTATGGTTCCGCGGCGAATGACCAAGCCACTTAATGGTGCACAGCGTTCGTATTTCGTCGACGGTTGTTGTGGCATAACAATGCCGCCGGTCGTCTTCGCAGCACACGCCAGAATTTCCAGACCGTTTTCGTGCATTGCAGTGACAGACGAATACAGTCGGTCGATATGACTGACCGTGTAGGCTGCCTGAATCGCGACAAATTGTGTCTTCAGTTGCGGCACGAGTTCCTGAATCGCATCGCTCACGGATCTTACATTCGCTGTTTCGTGGATCTGAACATCAACATGGCGGTCAAATTTTTCCAGAAGTGCTGCAGCATTCGCATGCCCAAACAGGTGCAATACTGGAAACACGCTGACCTGATTTAAAATGCTTCGGATGGCACGTTCGCACTGGGGTGAGGAATCCGGGCAAAACATTACGACATCACAACGAGGTGCGTGACCGACAAGTTGTGGAGACGTTTCTGCGTCGGGAACGAACGCCGTTATAGCAGCATCATGTAACGCCGATAGGCGGCTTGGTTTTGCCTCAGAGTTGTCGGTCGTTTGCGCGAGTGCGCTGAGCACCAATGAGCTCACGACGTCATTTGTTGTTGCCAGATCATGTAGTACTGACCCGCAGCAAACCTGGCACGCGCTGCGGTCTACTTCGCAGCGCTGCTCCGCAAGCCCCGTTAGGATTTGCACGAGGTGACACGTGGCGAACTCACGGTCCTCGATCGTCCGCACGTCGTGACGAAAAGGGCAGTCAATGTCACACATGGATCGATTGCATGTTGTACTAGATCACCCGATCGCCGGCTCAGCAACTGCAGGCTCTGAGTTGACGGCACGCAGCTGACCCTCAAAGGCACCGGGAGCAGCCGGAGGATTCAGGCATGAGTAGCCGCTTTTCGAGCAGTCCTGTTTTAGGGTCCATTTTTCACCGCGAAATTCCCAAAGGCCGTATCCCGAGACCGACCCACTTGTCTTTGAAGTCAAGACGGGGCTTTCCATGCCGTCCGGAATGATGATCTCGATGGGTTTCTGCATCTTAGTGCCTTTATTCTTGTGGTGACTGGGAGCTGGTTTTATCCAATCTTAAGAACCCGGGCAGTTCTATGCAACATCCATTAGCCCATTAAGTGCAATGGGATAGCTGCTGCGTTGGGTTTTATTCAGTCGGCGACTTCTTTGGAGATGTCCTTGCAACTCGAAATCCCAGACTATCAATTTGTGTGCCGGCTGCCGTCCACCCTCGGCGCAGCCATTCGCTGTCGATGGTTTTTGCATAACTGCCCCCGATTTTCAGGACACTGTCACTCGAGTCCGATGCAACGTCTGCAGTCCATTCGTGCACATTGCCGTACATGTCGAAAAGGCCAAAATCGTTCGGTTTTAGTTGACCAACGGGCCAGCCGTTGTGATTCGAGTTGTTTCCGTTCCACGCGTAGTGTTTTACAAATCGAACATCGTCGCCTGTGGCCCAAAACGTTGCCGCGCCAGCTTTCGCGGCGAACTCCCATTCGTCTATCGTTGGCAGGCGATAGCCGGTTTTCGTGGTGTCCGGTTGCAATGACCGAGGGTCTATTGGTTTGCCGTTCATTGGCGGATAGCACCATTCTTCGGGCCCGATGCCCTCTTGAAGATTTAGCCACTGGCAGAACTCAACGGCCTGAAACCAACTCACGACAGTGGCTGGGCATTGCAAACTGAAGTGCTTTTCAGGGTTGAACCAGTAGTCGTCTGCTTGATTGAACTTCTTATACAGCTCTAATGAAATCTCAGTGCTGGCCAGCTCAAAAACTCTGTTAACTCCTGCGTCGCCCCTCGCATCAATGGTAACCATCGTGAGCTGCCCGGCAACATCCTGTCCCTTGACGACACGCCAGTTACTCCTCGAATTTTTACCGCTGTTCTGCAATCTGTTCTTCACCCGTTGCAGAGTTTGAGTTCGTTTCCATTTGTTGAGCAACCACAAAGCAACAGAGTGAATTCCGCCGTCAGGATCTTCCTCAATGAGTGTCTTGAGGTGTTGCTCAAGTGTCTGGCGATCGTTCGAAGGAACCGCCGAAAACTCATAGTCACCCATTGCGAGCATCAAACCCCGCTGCGCCGATTTGTCGGTTTCTTCACGGAACTGCCTCAGCAAAATCTGCAAATCAACGTTACGAGGCTGCGCTTGGTTTATCAGCGCTGAGCGGACCGACGGATCCGGAGAATGGCGGAACAATGGCCATACCGATTCGGTCTGCCCAAGTCGCAGCAATGTTGTTGCAGCGTTGCCCTGCCGGAATTTGAGATGATATCGTTCGTTCTTCGATGCATTCTTGGATGTGTCTTCCAATAGCACACTTTCCATATGTGCCGCTATCTCCTGAGCATGCCGTTCGATTTGTGGAAACAATTCCAGGAACTGCTGGTCGTCCGCGTACTCCAAAATGATCGCCAGCGTTTTGGAATCGTTTTTGTAAAAATCTCTGACGATTTCTGTTGCCGCGTCTTTCTCACGACGATCGGCGGAGATCTTTGTAAAGTACGTTTTGAGTGTCGGAAACAATACTTCCCGAAGGGGCTTCAGGCTGTCACGAACGTTGGGGTACTGGTAGGCTCGCTTGGTCAGTGTTTCCAGAATTTGCTCTGCCAGAAACTCGCCTTCCGCTTCCCACTTTTGATCGCCTTCCCCTGGTGGGGCCAGGCCTGCGAGGACGATCGCTGCGTTAACTCTTGTGCTGGCGGCGTTTGTCTTTTTTTCCAGCTTTTCCCACAGCCACGACGTCGCTTCTGTTGTGCGCTCTCCCAGCTGTTCCTTGAGAGTGTTTCGGATAACGATGGCAGTTTCCAAATCGGCGGTCGGCAGCACCTTCAGTATGTGCTCTACCTGGGATTCATCCACGGGCAGCAGCGCCAGTCTTGTGCGGAACTGTTCATTTGAGTCTACCGCGGAATCCGACAGCTTTTCCCGAAGCAGGTCGTCTGTCCATCGGCGGTAGTACGGGGTGATGCTCTTGATGGTTGGAAGCAATTGATTCGTTTCGGCTGCCACTAACTTTTCTACAAGGCCCTCGCTGTGTGTGGATCCATGAAGGTGAAGTCCGAGTAGTCCCATCGTGGCCATGATGCACACAATCGCAATACTCCGGAACGTGTGGTGACGTCCGGCTGCTCGCATCATTTCTCGTTGTGGTTCCGACCAATCTGATCGCTGGGTGAGTGTGCCGATCGCGATACTTTCGCGAAGTGTCGGCAGCCTGCGATTTTCTCGCTTTGCATTCCAGAGCTTTGTCGTTTCCCGGAGTTTTAGTTCGGCTCGTCCCGCGGCAGACTCCTGTTGCCGGTTCTTCAGCCATTCTCGCAGTGAGCCCACCAGGTAGTCGTGGGTGAGTTGGTACCACTTTTCATCACCCAGCTCATTCACGCTTTCATCTGTCACGGCGGCACCGGCTGGGTCGGTTGGTGTCACGAGACGAAGTTGTGTGTCGAGCAGATCCAGCAGGCTTCGAAATTCTTCGGGGCGGAATTCGTAGCCGGAAATTTCCATGAGGTCTGTGTGAGACTGCATGTGCCCCTTGATGTCGGTTCCTTCTTCCGGGAGCAGTGCCTGCAGTACTTTGCGAACCGCTTTTTCATGCAGGCGGTGCTGTGGCGGTGCGTTTGCGGCGCTGAATGTTTCTTCCAGAAACCTGACGCCGACTCCCTCGGTGCCGCCAAGCTGAGTCAGAGTGGCGGGCTTCCATTCTCTGCCCTTGATCATTTCTGCAAATAATGCGATGCGCACTGAAACGACTTTTCCATCTTCTGCCAGTCCGTCGACTGCGGAATTGACGAATCGATTCTGTTCTCGACTTAACACCTGATCGGTCCCCGGCAGACGCTCGAACGCTCGGCCAAACGCGATCAGCACTTTTCGAGCATGGAGCTTGTCAAAGAGGTCGACGACTGCCATGTTGCGGCCTTCGATCTGGCTGACTTCCAGGCTTCGCATCAGGCGATTGGCGGCCATCCAGAAGTCGTCGCGAACCATCAGGATGCACTGCAGGTTTTCACCATCGCACTGCCGCAAAGCTCTCACAAGCAACGGATCTTCGTCCTCGGCGTGAGCGTGGAGCCATTGTTCGAATTGATCCAGGATGAGGACTACTTTTTGTCCTGTTGGTACGACCTTTCCACGACGGACGAGTGATAGAACGCTGGCGATATCGTGCTCATCTCCCAGCGTTGTGCTTCGTTTGCGAATCCCGTTAAGGATTCGGGTTTCGGTTTCTGCCGCCGTGGCCTCGACGTACACCGGCACAATATCGGCGGGAAGACGGGGGAGCAGTCCGGCCTGGACGAGAGACGACTTTCCGCAGCCGGAAGGGCCGTAGATCAATCCCACACGAAACGTTCGATCTCGATCACGCTCGGCAATGAGTGTCCTCCAGAAGCGGACCGAGTTCGGCAAGCCATCTCGGTCTTTCGCGCCGGGAAGCAATGCCAGAAAAAAGTCGGCGTCGGCCCCATCGAATGACCGCAGCCCCTTCGGGACCACATTCACTACCTTGGTACCAGCTCGAGAACTGGCTGAGACTGATTTTTCCAGCGATTGGATCGCGGGCGCTGCTGCAGAAATATTGGCAGAAGCGGTTTCTCGCAGATACACACGGAGTTCTTCCGCAAAATCCAGCGCGGTCATGTAGCGATCGACGGCCCGCTTTTCGAGAGCTCGCAGACAAATGCGTTCCAGCTCTCTTGAGATCGTTTTGTCGATCACCCTGAGCGACGGCGGATCTTTACGCATCACATATTCGACGGTTTCTTCAACGTCCTTGCCTTTGAATGGCTTGGTACCTGTCAGCAGCATGTAGAACACCGTGCCAAGGCTAAATATGTCGCTGCGTCGATCAGCCAGATGACCTTCGCCCCGCGCCTGTTCGGGGCTCATGTAGCTGGGCGTTCCAAGAAACGTGTTGCCGGTGCCGAAGTCTTCATCTCTGAGTGCCAGGCCAAAGTCAATGACGACTGGTATTCCTGCGGCATCCACCAGGATGTTTCCTGGCTTGATGTCGCGATGAACAAGTTCGTTGTTATGAGCATAGTGCAGCGCTTCTGCGACGCGCGCGATGATCTCAGCGATCTCCAGATGTGATGACTTCATGTCGCTGACATATTGAGACAGCGTAACACCATCGATCCGCTTTGATACAATGTAGCAGAGCCCTTCGGCTGTTTGACCGAAGTCGTAAATGGGGACAATACTGGGGTGGTTTAGATTGGCGACGACCTTCGCTTCATAGAGATACTCCTGGCTGGCTTCGATAGAGTTGATTCGGTGATAGTGCGGTACTTTGATGGCAATATCGCGTTCGAGTTGTTCGTCTCGTGCCAGATACACCTTGCCGAATCCGCCTTCGCCCAGCACACGCAAAACGCGGTAGCGTCCGATTCGCATGTCGCGAGGAAAGTCGGGAGTCTCCACGGCTCCGTCTGCGATTTTCTCGGGCATGTTGACGGTAGCCCCGTATTCTGCCGGAGGGGCAGAAATCCGTTCGGGACTGTCGATCGTGCGGTTGCGATGTGGGTTGTGTTGGCCTGTCTGAGCATCCTGTAGCGGTCCTGTTTGTGTTCCATTTTGCGATGGGTTGGGCAAACGGTCGCTCTGGCTCAATACCGTCTCACTATGACGATCAACATTGACTTCCGGCAGTTGTTTCAACAGGACGGCTGCAACCTGTGCGTGTCGACTCGCAAATTCCTCACGATTTGGTGCCAGGCCCCGATCGGAAAGTTGGCGGAATTCGGCGATCAGTAAATCGATCTGGTTGTCGGGCTGACTGGTGATCTTCGGCAGGCGTTCAAAATACTCTTCGACCGCGCGAGACGATCCTTTTGCGTGGCAGAGCTGCTGATCCAGCAGCAGCACATCCATTTGTTCACGGACGGGCGCTGTGCTGTTTTGGGCCAGGAACGTGAACGGATCCGGGATATTGCCATTGTCCCAGAGTTCCTCGTACTGTTCAGCTAAACTTACCACAAATTCCTCCTGGTGATGTGCCAGAAACGCGCTACCTGCCGCGAGGTGGCATAGCGTGTTGTGATCGGGGACGTTGTCCTCACAGTAATCAGCTACAGATCGGTAGGCTTGTCAGATTGCGGATTCGCCTGCGGATGCTTCACGTGTTCTTAATTTTGAAGCTGATTTTAGCAGTGCGAATCGGCAATCAAAAGTCGAATGCAGATCGAAAGGCGAGGTTGTCTTGATTCACACGTCATGGGCTTACGTCATGGCAGGGGCCGGATGAATTGCGTCGTCACATTGAGTTGAAGCCAGACTGCTACTTCGATTTCGGCGCTCGAAATTTTACGGGCAGCGGATGCCCAAGAGTGTCTTTGTTGGGGGTGAACCCCTGTCCATCAATGTCGATGAAGACCGGGTTTGAGATTGCTGTTGGATGTTGAGATCCCATAGGGCCAACGACGTCGCCGAGTGTTTCTGTCTGATGCCCTGCAACAACGACGATGTGACTGTCTTCTTTTAATTCGAATTCCAACAGCTGATCGAATTTTACAACACCATCTGAGAATTTTTCCGGGTGCTGTTTTCGTGTGAATCTTAGTTCTTCGTTTGCCGCGCCATTGATCAGGACGAATACGGTGTCGATGTCGAACCAGTTCGGGCATTGTACCCGAACATCAAGCTTCACTCTTCCGGTTGTGGCGACCAGATCCTGTCCGCTGATGGCCGTCTTTCCATCGTCGCCGTGGAAGACTGCTTCGAGGTAGGGGCCGTTCGACATTTTGAGACGTCCCTGTTCCGACGCATGCACCATTTCCATTGGGGCGATTTGTGCAGGCTGGTCAGTGCTGGACTGGATCCAGTTTCTCAGCCAGCCGCTGCCATGCCAGTTGTAGTGAGCGTCCGTGTTTACGACTCCGTAAATGCGAACTCCCTGATTCAGCAACTGCAGCCAATTCAGCATGCGATTGTTGTTGAATGGTTTTCCATCACGTTCGTCAAACTGTGTGATGTTCAGGACGCGATCAATCGGGTGAATTTCCATCACATCGATCAATGGGAACGATCGGGCATAGCCTTCGTCCGGTTTTCCGTCTCCGTTTTTATCATAGAACAACCAACCGATGTCGGGATGATCCTGCTGAATCAGCTTTTCGCTGCGATTATCCCACAATGACAAACGTTCGATCTGTGC
>CAYZYB010000125.1:0-9222 GCA_964481505.1 uncultured Planctomycetaceae bacterium
GGTAACAACACTTCTCACCCTTCCCGAAGCTGGGTCTCGTCGTGAATGCTCAGTGTAGTAGGCGTAAAGCCATTTACCGGTGTGATCGATGATCACTGAGGCGTTTGCATTTCCTTGAGCAGTTCCTTTCCAGTTGGGGTCTTGGGGCCTGCCAGAAATGACCGGCCCGACTCGGCTGAAACTTCTTCCACCGTCATTTGAAACGACCAATCCAACTGTCGCATAGAAGCGATAGACGCCATCTTTCATGCCGCCCGTGTGTTGCTCGCCATGAACAAATGAGAGGATTTCACCATTTTGTGGTAGCTTCACTGAGCTTCCAATTCCTGCATACTTCTCATCGTAGGCTCCTGATTTCTGGCTCGGTGAAAGCACTTTCTTGACGGGTCGGGATGACTCGAAGCTGTTTCCTTCCATGAGATAAGTCGAGCCCTGCCACCCGACCGTCAGTAAATATCGAAGAGGGCGTCTGTCGATCACGCTGATCGGAAGATCGGGAAACGCATTGAACCCAAACTGGTCTTTTTTCAACACCGTCGTTCGCTCGCCAATGACGCAATCGACGAATTCTTCAGCGTTCGCCGGACTTTCACTTATTACTGCAAGCGAAACGATGCAGATATAGAGATACTTGAAACTGTTCACGCTTGAGATTCCTGTTATCTGGGGGCTGGTCAGTCGTCGCAGACTTCAACGACTGCCGCCACTACGACGGAATGTGTAGAAAGCGTGAGCCAGTCCCGGTTGGGCAGGCCGCTTTGATCTGAATTCGGTTGGTCGAACAGCCAAGTTGTTTCGCTGAAAGATAAAGCACAGCTTCAGCGTGTCGCCTTTCAACTCGCCGATACCGATCCACTCGGTGGGCTTTCCTTGAGAGTCTTGCCCCTTCCAGTCAAAATGGCCGTTGCTTGGGTCAAGTGTAAATTCACCAGTCCAAGTTGCGCCTGTCTGCATTTTCAAAGTGCTACCGCTGATGATGAGGCGACGACGCTGTTCTCTGATCTTTGCTGCATCATGAACCTTTCCATTCTCTTCCGATGCAATGCAGGACCACTCACCGTCGAGTTTTGAGGGATCGCTGACAGTGGCACCCTTTTCGAAACCCTTCAGAACACATAGCTGCCACTGTTCCTCAAAGCGTCGAGCAAAGAAAAGCTCGTTTGTCGCCTGCACGAAACGTGGCGAGCGACATACCAACTGAGTAATCCCCTCGAATTGGATCTTCTCTGGAGTCGAAAAAGGCGTGTCAGGAGCCGATCGTTTGAAACGACGGAGCATTCCGTCTTGACTTGTTGAAGGATCTCCTTCGAGGACACAGAACAGACTGTTGCCGTCTGGCGAAACAGATCCCGATGTCAGTCGCCCCAACCCACGCCATTGAACAGGCATTGGCTTTGGTGTGGACCATGCAGAAGTCATAGAGCGACGAGTTGAGTAGGCAATCTCCACTTGTTCGCCAACACCACGTTTGAAGACCAATGTCAGCCCATCTTTCGACAACGCTGGGTTCTTCACGCTGGGCTGTGACTTCAGTTCACGAATCTCTGACGGTCGCCGAAATGCTTCATCCACCGATCGGCGAGTTGATGACCAAAGTGTTTCACCTTTCTGACCGTCTGTTCGCTTGGACAACAGAATCATTTGAAGCCCATCGCCTGAAACCGTTGCGTGACGACCAGTCATCAACCGCTTCTTGTTCTCAAAGAATGATTGCGAGTCCTTTCGTTTTGCCGTCCAGATTCCACCTTCGGAGCTCCAGTAGATAGTTAGACCGTCGTGACTGACCCATGGGTCCAAAGCAGATCCACTGCCATTGATCTCTGACAGGACAAGCAGTTCACGTGCTGAAGAATCTTCAGCTTCACCGGTTGCAGTGATCTTTGTGACGATCTCGAACTGTGATTCGTATTCGATCGTTACGCTTTGGCCGCTACCAAACTGATCGAGTGTTGCCGAATCCCCATTGGCAGAGATCACTGCTTTTCGGGAGACATCTAGCTTGACCTCTTTCCCGTTTCGCTCGACGGTGATCGACTTGGCAGCGACATCGACAGATTTCAGTGTCGCTTGAATTGTCACAATTTCGGCTTCGGCAGATGTGGAAGCTCCAATGAGAAGCATCGATACTGCGAGCAAACGGAAGGGTTTCATGTTGGGTTTCCTGCTAGAAATGGTCGGGTAAGGCCATACTTACATGGCTAAGCGAGAGCAGACTCGAAATCGGCTCAGGCGGTAGCAGGTGTCCGTTGTCAGCGCAAAAGAAAAGAGCGCCGGACACCACCGCTCCAAGAGCCCCGACCAAGAGGCGCACAAAAACAGCAGGCCGACGCTCCCGTATCGGGAGCGCTCGGCAATGCTGTCTTTTGTGCTTTCAAGAGCCTTGAGGCTCAGGTTGGTCGGTTTCGTGGAGACAGATTGACGTTCACGTCGTTGAATTGTGGGTGCGGCCTTTCGGCCACGCAGTGGTTTCACTCTCCTGTAGAGATATTGGTTTGCCTAAGCGACAGTCTAACGGTTTCCTGCCGGAGACACAAAGATCTGAAGCTTCATGCGAATTTAGATAGGCCAATTCGTGGATCAAACGTAGTTCGAAAATCGCAGCCCCGCCGATTCCGCCCAGCGGCGGATGATGCGTTTTTCGTTGTCGTTGGCTAATCGATTGCCTTTGCCACGAACTTGACAGATCAATTGAACGCCCTTGAGAACTTCGATCGTTAACAGCTTCGAGCGGCCTTCCAGCGTTTCGACTTCCATTGTCCAAATTGAGCAGCGACCTCGGGCGCAGGAAGCAGCGTAAGTTGCGACACAGTGCTTCATCTGGCGTCCTTCTGTCATCAGCGATTTGCTGCTCAGGAGTTCTCGAATCGTCCAGACTTTGAGGTTGTCTCCTTTTTCGGAGCCTTCAATGAATTCGAAACCTTCGATGCCGTGAGGTTCCCATTGTCGTATTTGATGACGATTGTCGTTTGCCAACGACCGATGCCATTCGTTGACGCTTCGAACCAACGCTTCCGGCGTTCGCCCTTTCATGGATAGTTTGGGTTGAGGCGGCTGTGCCTCCTCTCTGTGTCCGGGACGAATGTAGACAATCTCAGGAACGAATCGCTGCTCATGGAGATAGTCCACGATTGGGCCGACGTGTTCTCGGTCCAACATGGGGTGAGCAATGAACCATCGAATTACCGATGACCAGAAGTCGTCGTGTCCGAAACTTTCCGTCAGCCGAGTTCCGAAGATGGCTCGTGCCAATCGTTCGTCACCACCAAGTCCGAGTATTTGCCCCCAGCGCAGAGCCTGCTCAATCGTGGCATCATTGGGTGCCCGCATGAAGCAATGCGCCATCTTCTTCGTGAGCGTAATGGGCAATTGACAGTTGCGAATATTCTGGCCTTTGCCGACGTGCAGATACCACTTCCGCTCCTCGGCAGCAGCTTTCGTCCGACCTGAAAACCACACCGAATCGAAGAACGGTGGCACGTCGTTGTACTTGACGAAAAGGTGCCGCACCAGCGAAGCGAATTGCCGACCGGCGTTTTTCGATCGAGGCTTCCACTCGTTTAGTGGACGCTGCCATGAAGGTGAATGTGCGGCGATCAACGCCAGCGCTTCGATGTAGGTGTTGCCGGGCAACTGGCCGAGTTGTTCAATCGCTGGATTACCGTCGAACAACTTCGCTCGGCATTCGTGCAATCGAGTCAGCAGTTTATGAAGTGACTTTCGATCGACTTGGCGTTCGTGTTGGCCCTGACCACCAGGCTTCAGGATTTGGCAGAGCCGCTTCAGAAACGAAAGTGTTACGTCGTCTTCCTTCAAGTGTCCTGAGCAAACGTCGAGCAGTACCTCGTTGAGCTTACGTTTCTCACGCTTCTTCTGCCCGAGCCGCCCTTTGGCAATGGCTTGCTGAGCGTGATAGCGTTCTCGGCAGCGCTGCTTCCAGTGCTTGTTGAGTCGTCGGCCAAATCCATTTCGATCACACCATCGCTGGTAGTCATCGACGGACTCGAGGCCGAGGCTATTCAGGTGTTCGAGTAATTCAGGATCAGCTTTCTCGGTCTCGCTTAATGTCTTTGCCTTGCGCATTTTCTATTTCCACTGCATGTTGGTTCATGGTGTTTCCCGGTCTGTTTGTGGAAATTAGATTTCGAGGCATCGCTGTTTTGTTTTTCGGTGATTTGTGAATGTGTGTTGGCGGTATTCGACACGGCTTAGACGAAACGGTTCGTTGGAACTCTAAATGGTTTCTCGGAAATTGAGTCCTTCCTGAACAGCCCATTGACGAAGCAGCTTCGCAGCGAAATCGCCGGGAGCAGCGTTTCTCCGTCCTTTGGCTTGGCATATCGTTCTGTTGTGCGGAGTGACTTCGATCGTTAGCTCTCTCCGTTTTCGTTCGCCTTGCTGAACCTTCATCGACCAGATCGAAGTTCTGCGGCGAGCACAGCGATGAATGTAAGTCGCCACGCAATGCTGCATGGTTTGCCCTTCGATCATGAGAGCCTTGTCATTCAGCAGTTCTTCGATCGTCCAGACTTCATTCTCAGCGGTGTGATGGAAAGATCCGATGGTGGTGGCGATCCAGTGCTTGGCTGACGGTTCGATGACTGGAAGCTTGCCGATGAAATCTGTCCGCCAGTTTGCCATGTGTCGCCGCAACCACATCAGTGATCTTCGTTTCAACGTGAAGTCGGGCTGCAACGGATCTTGTCCGCCGCCCGGTCCCCATGTTCGTTCGGCAGGCTGAAACTTCTGCCCGTCGATGAATCGAACAATGTCGTCCATCTCGGTCGAACAGATTGGCTGATTGTGAATCAGGAATTGAATGACGGAGCCCCAGAACTGGTCATGTTCTGTCGGAAACATCAGTGTCGTGCAGTTCGCCAGAATGTCCGCCATTCGACGATCGCCACCTAACGCTCGAACCTGAGCCCAGCGATAAGCCATGATCGGCGAAATATCGTCCGGTGCCTGCATGAACCAATGTGCAGCCCGTCCCGTCATTCGCACGGGATAGGGAAGCGGCAACTTGAATTGCCGAATGCTGCGACCTGCTGCCAAGTGAAGGTACATCTCAATGTTCCACGTCCTGCTGTGAGGGCAGCACCAGACCGGAGCCATGAACCGTGGAACGGGGTAGTCGTCAAAGAGATGGCTGATCAACGAAGCGACCTGAACAAACGGACTGGCATCCGGTGGCGTCCACGATTCCGGTTGGTTTCGCCATCTCTGCCACCGCTGCGACATTCGAGCGCATCCCAGCACGACATCTCGCACAGCATGGCGTGGAGAAAACTCTGAAGACAGCAGTCGAGACGATGAACGAACTTGCGTAATGAGTGGCCAATAAGGCTGATGTGCGTTGCTTATAATGGGAGCAAATTCACGGATCGTTTGATCCAAACTCCGCTTGGCGCACACGGTTCGATTGCGTGTGGACATGACAATTTCCGGGACGTGATTCTGAAGCAAAGAGACGGCGCAGTCGCCGACTCAATGGCTGTGGAGACTCACAGGGAATCTCAGCTAGTCGTTGCACTTCAGAGTCCGAAAATCGTTTTCATTGGTCCTGTCTTTTTGAAACTGACGCTTATAACGACACCACACTGAGCGCATGGTTCGGCCATTTGGCGACAATGCCATTTTTTGCAAGAGCTAGAGTCTGGGGTCCACCGGTTCACTCTCCAAGGCCAACACCCCAAAAACACATTCGTGAACTCTGCGCAGAGGTTCACGACGGACGAACCGTTCAAGCGACTCAACGCCCAGAGCAAACTCACGCAGGGCAAGTGACCGTTTGCGGCCAAGGCTGCGATTTCGAAGCCGAGGTAAGTTTTCCGCCGAGTCATAGTCAGGGCTGTAGATAATTCTCAGGTATTCCTTTCCACGACACTTCACGGCTGGCTGAACAAGCCCCTTCTTGCCTCGAACGATCCAGTCAGCCGGTTTCACAACCATGCCTTCGCCTCCCCGGCTCGTCATGTCCATCCACCAGTCAATTCCGGCTGATACGCTGTTTAGGTCTGTAAGCTCGACGACTCTGTGCTGGGTGGCCAACAGGACATCCGAATCAGCCTCACATACACGAGCGAGCGTTTCCATGTGCCAGATATGGGATTGATCGGTGTGAACTTTGCCCTCGGTTGCCAGCAAGTGAAACGGAGCCAGCTTCAAATCACTGAGTGAATCAACTGGCCAGCAGTAGTGTCGGTAGGCAGTTGTAAACTTATCAATGGAATCACGGCGAGCCGACATGTGTTCGGCTACCGCCGTCACACTCTGCAACTCGTCCTTAGCCAGTCTTCCGGCTGCGGCTTCCAAGGTCGATGCGACCGATGCCAGTGCGGCTCGACCAGCAGCACCGACAGCAGCGTATTGCGATCGGAGAAGCTCCTGAGCCTTTGCCGACCACGGCATGAGTTCGCAGTCGAGACAAGCCCAGGTTGTCTGGAACTTGTCCCAGAACCCTGAAGATGTCATTGCGGCCCGCATGCGTTCGAGGAATTGCGTTTCCAGATCGACATCATTGAAAAACCTTCGACCGGTTCGAGTGTAAACGATACCGGTTTCTCCATCCGTGACACCGAAACGCTCACGAGCAGCATCTTCATCTCGACAAACAACAACGACGGCCCGAGAGCCCATGTGCTTTTCTTCGCAAACAACCTGCGAAACACCCTGATTGCGAAAATACGAAAAGGCTTCGGCGGGGTGCTCAAGCATTCCGGGTTCGCTGCTGGTTTCGCATGGCGACATTGTCGGAGGCAGGTAGATCAGCCACTTTGGATTCGCTGCAAAACGGCTCATCACTTCGAGCGCCGCTGTGGCGTTTTCTTCTCGAATCGTGACGTTGCGCTGCAGTCGAGTCGAAACGATCCGTTTCCCAATCACGTCGTCCGCATCAAGAATGTCATCATGGAGTTGCTGAGCAGAAAGTGAGCCGTTCAATTGCTCGGGTAGAAACGGACGAGACGATTCGCAGTAGGTCTCCTTCGCCTCAACGGAAACAAACTCACGCTCGGGATATCGCATCGCCGTCAGCTTGCCGCCGAAGACGCAACCGGTATCAATGCAAACGGTGTTATTCAGCCATTCGGGTTCCGGCACCGGTGTGTGGCCATACACAACGGCAGCACTTCCTCGATATTCCGCCGCCCAGTTGTATCGCACGGGCAAACCGAACTCGTCGGTCTCTCCGGTCGTTTCGCCGTATAGGCAGAACTCACGAACTTTGCCGCTGCCTCGCCCCTGTAACTCTTCCTTCAAGCCAGCATGAGCAACAACGAGCTTGCCATCGTCGAGGACATAGTGGCTAACAAGTCCGTCGAGAAACTCGGCCAACTCCCTGCAAAATGATTCTCGGATGTCATCAGGAAGAGCTTCCACCTCGTCCCATGACTGTTGGAGACCATGCGTCATCTGTACGTTTCTGCCGTTGAGCTTTCGCAGCAGCTTCACATCGTGGTTGCCGGGTACGCAGACACCTGAACCGTATGTCACCATCTTTCTGACGATGCACAGCGTATCGAGGACTCGAGGGCCTCGATCCACCAAGTCACCGACGAACACGGCTTTCCGTCCTTCAGGGTGCGAGTAAACCGATTGGCCAATACCCCAGCCGGGCTCGGAACCCATTTCGACGCCAGCCTCATATCCAAGCTGAAGCAGCAGTTCTTCCAATTCGTCACAGCATCCGTGAATGTCCCCGATGATGTCGAAAGGGCCATGTTCCTCACGTTTGTCGTTCCACAGCGGAACACGCTCAATGGCTGCGTTCTCAACTTCTTCAATCGAATCCATTACGAAAATATGACGAAAACCCTCCCGTTTCAGCCCCTTAATTGAACGACGCAATTGAGAACGCTGTTGCCTGACCACATGAGGACCAAATGTGCGGTCTGCTCGGCCTCGGTTTCGTTCATGGCAAACGTTCTCCGGCATGTTCAGTACGATAGCCACCGGTAAACAATGATACTTGCGAGCCAGCGACACCAATGGCCGTCGAGCTTCTTTCTGCACGTTGGTGGCATCGATCACCGTCAGATTGCCACGAGCCAATCGCTTACCAGCCACATAGTGAAGAACATCAAAGGCGTCATCGGTTGCCGCCTGACTGTTTTCGTCATTGCTCACGAGTCCTCGGAAATAGTCTGAAGACATCACTTCTGTGGGCAGAAAGTGCTTGCGAGCGAATGTACTCTTACCTGAACCGCTGGGGCCGATGAGGACGACCAGTGATAGGTTTGGAATCTTGATGTTCATTCTTCGTTTTCGTGGGAGGCTCGGTGAGCCGTGAGATCAGGGAGACGAAAACCCATGCCCGGGTAGACGACATTCAAGCCTTCGAGGAGCCGATTGAGCAATCGAAACAGGTCAGGAATCACTGAAGGGAAGTTACGGGGATATCGTCGTGGAACACGTTGAAGCCGGTGAAACGGATTGATATCCCATGTGGTTCCAACAGCCGCCGAGCCAAGCCAGTCCCCATGGAGAATGCTTGATGAATAGTCGTAGTAGGAATCGTACAAGTCTTTGGTCCCGCCTTGCTCCGCTCGTTTTCGAATGTTTGCCCCAGACCAGTCTCCGAGTTCGATGTCAGTGAAGTACTTTGCCTGTTCTTCCTGAAGAAAAGCGTTGACCCATTGACCATCTACACAATGGGCACTTGCCAACTCATTGTCGAGCTTGGTCGAAATCAAATGAGCCTGTCCACTTCCATACTGACGAAAACGTCGCCACAAATCGGGATCGTTCTTGGCTGCCAAGTACGAAAGATTGATGGTGCATTCCGTCACAGTTCGCATTACAGCTAGCCCACTAAATCGAGTGTGAGAACGCAACTCGACGACTTCATACGCCAGTGACGCAGCCGAGAATGCAAGTGCAAATGCTGTTTCGTGCGTCCAGTCGTCGCTTCCCTGACGTGAATCCCAATAGTGCTCGTTAAGAACCGCAACTAGCGTTGGTAGTTGATAGCCAAGGGCCAGTTCGTTGTCACTCAGATACTGATCTTCTGGTGACGCTGGAGACGGCTGAAGTTTCAAGAATACTTCGGTCCAGAACTTATCTGGCCATTCCGTTTCAATAGTGCGGTTGTTTCCCGCAGTGCAGCGAAAGAACCCGCCAACTGCTTCGTAGTTCTCAGGATAGAGTTGCCGCATCTCCGAAAATTCTTCTGGCTCAGTCATCTGACCAGATGTAGCTCCGACTAAACTAATGAACCAACAAATG
>CAYZYB010000126.1:0-9210 GCA_964481505.1 uncultured Planctomycetaceae bacterium
GAATCAGCCTCGAAGCTGACGATTCGGGCATTTCACTTGAGTCGCTGGATAGTGGGGCGATGATCGCTCCGCAAAGTGGCATCTCGCTTCTTGATGATGACAGCGGACTAAGCCTGGAAACCGACGACAGCGGCATCACGCTGGACGCCGGTGATAGTGGCATCACGTTGGATGCCGGTGACAGCGGAATCGCTTTGTTCGACGACGACGACAGCGGGATTTCGCTGGAACCCGACGACATGGGCCAAACGCAGCCAATGGCTGCAGCTGGCGGCGCAGCAGCGGCAGCAGCACTCGCGGCAGGCCTGGGCAAAAGCAGCGCGAACACCATGGAAATGGAAATGCCCGATGGTGGAACAAACGATAGCGAATTCGAACTGGCTGGTCTGGACGACGACGACGATGACTTCGGCACTGATACCAGTGTTCTGATGTTTGATGACGACGATGATGCTGACGAGTACAGCGTCGCCAGCGAACCTGCAGGCAAAGTTGCCACCGAAGACGATCTCGATCTGGAAGACCTCGGTGCGGACGACGAGTTTGAAGAAGATCTTGGTGACGACGACTTCGAAGATGATTTCGAAGACGAAGAGATGGACGACGTCTGGGCTGCGGAAGACCAGGACGAAGACGACGAAGATTTCGACGCCGGCGAAAGTCAGGTCGGCGGTTTCGTTGCTCCAGCAGGAGCGGCGGCTGCTGCCGGAACCGGATGGGCGATGGCAGACGACAGCCCGTGGGGCATTGGCTGGACTTCAGCTGTTTCGATCGGCGCGATACTGTCAGCTCTGAGTGCGTTTGTTGGTGTGGAGTTAATCCGCACGATGTGGATGTGGACTCAGCCAGGGCAGCCCGAATCCGGACTGCTCGGTATGCTTGGAAGCATGTTCGGCAAATAGCCTGAACCACCGAAAGATTGGTGCGGCTATCCGTTAAGCGACGACCTCGTCAACAACGTGTCCGTGAACATCCGTCAGGCGAAAATCTCGTCCCGCGTGGTGGTACGTCAAGCGTTCATGATCCAGTCCTGCCAGGTGCAGGATTGTGGCCTGCAGGTCATGCACATGGACCGGGCGTTCTGTAGGGTGAAAACCGAAATCGTCAGTCGCCCCCAGCGTCATTCCAGGTTTTACGCCGCCTCCAGCCATCCAGATCGTGAACGCTTGAGGGTGATGGTCGCGTCCCAGCGAACGCCCCAGCGCCGGATTGGATTCGACCATCGGTGTCCGGCCAAATTCCCCACCCCAAACAACCAGTGTTTCGTCCAGAAGACCATGGTTGGCAAGGTCTTTCACTAATGCCGCTGAAGCCTGATCCGTAGTCTTACAATTTCTGCGAACGTTGCCTTCGACGTTGCTGTGAGCATCCCAGCCGCTGTGGTAGATGTTGATAAACCGCACACCGCGTTCCACCATTCGCCGTGCCATGAGACAGGCTCGGGCAAACGAAGGTTTGTCGGGATCACAGCCGTACATGTTCAGCGTCGATTTTGATTCGGTCTTCAAATCCATCAGCTCAGGGGCAGATGTCTGTAGCCGAGCCGCCATTTCGAAGGACGCGATCCGCGTCGCGATCTCCGGGTCATTGACGACATTCAGACGCTGTCGATTCAGGTTGTTGATAAGGCTATAGGTGTCCGCTTGTAGTTCGTCGCTGACGCCCTCGGGATTGCTGATATTCAGAATTGGATCGCCTTTGCTGCGAAGCTGAACCCCCGTATAAGTCGACGGCAAAAAGCCGCTCGACCACAGCGCCGCTCCGCCGCTTAGTCCGGATCCGGTGCTCATGACGACAAACGCTGGCAGGTTCTTCGTTTCTGATCCCAGTCCGTAAAGCAACCACGATCCGAGACTCGGCCGACCCGGCTGTGAAAATCCGGAATTCAAAAATATCTGCGCCGGAGCATGGTTGAACTGGTCTGTGTGCATCGATTTGATGAAACAAACCTGATCCGCAATACCCGCCAGATGCGGCATCGCTTCCGAAATCAGAGCACCGGAGTCCCCATGTTGTTCGAAACCAAATCGCGGGCCCAGCACCGATGCATCCGGCTGAATGAATGCATACCGTTGATCACCGATCACGGATTTTGGAAGTGGCTTCCCTTCCAGCTTTTTCAGCGTCGGTTTTTCGTCGAACAATTCAAGCTGACTCGGCGCGCCAGCCATGAAGAGGTGAATGACGGCTTTGGCTTTCGGCGGATAATGAGGTGCCGCCACGGACATCGAATTCCGTTCATCCAGTGAGCCAGCTGCGGCTCTCGGCATAAGCTGCGACAAAGCTGCGGAACCCAACCCAACGCCACACTGCGATAAAAACCACCGTCGAGCAATTCGGGAATCAACTCCTAAGCGATCGAGCGGGGCGGTGGCCATCGTGATTCCTGTCGCGTTCTGTGGGTATTTGCCGGTTCAGACACTTTCCGGGTCGAGCAGCTCTACAGCATTGCCGCTGGAATCACTGATGTAAAGTGAACGCGTGCCGTCACGATGAGTCTTGAGTTCACCGTAGTCAGCGGCGGTGGGCGTCACAAATCCAAGATGCGGCGGATGCTGCCCGGGAATCACCAACGCCAGTGACGCATTCGCGAACTTCAACATCGCCCACGTTTCATCCTGGTACTCGATTTCGCATCGAAACGTTTTGCGATACCAGTCGACAGCAGCTGCAATGTCTTCGACCGAAATCGCAATGTGGTGAATGGAATCCAGTTCGTTAGAGTCTGACAATGTGACTTCCTCGTGCCGTTCATGCGTCTTTCAAAGATTCCGACCGGTAGCTCCAACAGCTCCAACAGGCTGCGGGTTTCCCGCGCTAGGCAGGATTGCGACTACTTAAAGTGATTGAGGTAAGGGATCGTTGCTGCGTGAGCTGTCACTTGATCTGCAGCACTCAGTAACTGGCCAAGGTAGTCCCATTCGCCGGTGACCAAGGCATCGCGAGCACTGTCAGGCATTTCGACAGAAACGCTGACATCGCCAACTGTAACCTTCAGTGATTCAAGGTCGACACTGACTGTCGCCGCAGGATCCTGTTCAACAGCGGACGCCAGCTTCTGCAGGTCCTCTCGAGTCGCTCGAACAGCCGCGATTCCCAGAGAGCTGCAATTCCCGAAGAAGATTTCCGCAAACGATTCCGCAATGATGGCGTTGATCCCCCAACGCATGAGTGATTGCGGTGCGTGCTCACGAGATGAACCGCAGCCGAAGTTACGTCCGGCAATCAGCACGCTGGCGTCTTTGTACTGCGGTTGATCAAACGGGTGATTTTTATCCTGCTGACGATCGTCTTCGAACGCGTGTTCGCCCAGGCCATCAAAAGTAACGCAGCGCAGGTAGCGAGCGGGAATGATGCGATCTGTGTCGATGTCATCCAGCAACAGAGGAATTCCGGAACCGGATACAGATTTGATTTCAGTAGACATGTGGCAACTTTCGTACGATATGTTTTGCTGCTGCGTTTTCGCCCGCAGCTGTTCGTTTTGAAGAATTGGGAAGTTCAGACAGAGCAATCGTTAGGCAGGTGCCCCCGCGAATTCTCGAATGTCGGTCACTTTTCCCTCGATCGCAGCGGCCGCAACCATGGCTGGACTCATCAGCAGCGTTCGCCCCGTCGGGCTTCCCTGTCGCCCCTTGAAGTTTCGATTGCTGGAAGAAGCACACACTTCACGGCCCTGCAGTTTGTCTGGATTCATCGCCAGGCACATGCTGCACCCAGCGCCGCGCCATTCGAACCCAGCGGCCTCAAAGATTTCGTGCAGGCCCTCTTCCATCGCCTGCTCACGAACCAGTTGCGAACCAGGCACAACAATCGCTTTCACGCTGGCGGCAACCTTTCGGCCTTCCGCAACACGAGCGGCTTCTCGCAGGTCGCTGATGCGTCCGTTTGTGCATGAACCAATGAACGCAACGTCAATCGACGTCCCCTGAACCGGCTCACCTTCTGCCAGCCCCATGAATTCCAAAGCTTCACCAAGCAGCACGCGTTCACCGGCCGGACTGCCGGCCACCGTCGGCAGCGGCTGGCTGACTCCAACCGACTGCGCCGGGGTAATTCCCCACGTGACTGTTGGTTCGATGTCCGCGGCGCTGAACACAACTTCATCGTCGAACTCTGCGTCGTCACCGGACGCCAGACTCAGCCACCATTCGGCCGCTTTTTCGAACTCTTCACCCTCAGGCGAAAACGGGCGTCCACGAAGGTATTCGACAGTCTTCTCATCCGGATTGATGTAGCCACAGCGTGCTCCGCCTTCGATACTCATATTGCACACCGTCATGCGTTCTTCCATCGACATTGCGTCGAATGTTGAACCGGCATATTCGTAGGCATAGCCAACTCCTCCCTGGACACCCAGTTTCTGGATGATGTGAAGAATCACATCCTTCGCGTACACTCCGGGAGCAAGATCACCATTGACAACGATGCGACGCACTTTCGGACGACTCAGGAACATCGTTTGAGTCGCCAGCACCTGAGCAACGTTGCTGGTGCCAATGCCAATTGCGATACTTCCGAACGCTCCATGAGTGCTGGTGTGGCTGTCCCCGCAGACAATGGTCATGCCGGGCTGCGTCAGCCCCTGTTCCGGGCCGACAACGTGAACGATTCCCTGGCGGCCATCTTTGAGGTCCAGCAGAGTCACTCCGAATTCGTCACAGTTTTTTTCGATGGCCGTCATCATTTGTTCGGCCAGCGAATCCTGAAACGGTCGCGACTGGTCGGCGGTTGGAACAATATGGTCCACGGTTGCGACGGTGCGTTCCGGATAGGCGACCTTCAGTCCTCGGTCGCGAAGAATTTCGTATGCCTGAGGGCTCGTGACCTCATGAATCAAATGCAAACCAATAAACAGCTGCGTTTGCTGATTGGGAAGAGTGCGAACCGCGTGTTGGTCCCAGACTTTGTTGAACAGATTTCGCCGATCGGACATGGAAAAATTTCGTGTGTACAGGTCGAATTTGAATAGCAAAACGTACAAGCCCCGACACCTGAAGGCAGGGGATGTTCGGATCGCTACCGGAAATATCAAGGATGCTGATCAGTAGTATAACGATCGAAAACGGCCCGTTGAGGGCCTTCAGCGAGAAGCCATCCCGAAATTCGCAGATGGGAATTGCTGACAGACTTCAAAGTTTGGCGAAAACGAGCCATTTCCTGCCCTCGTAAAGTTGCCCCAGTTCGCAGATAACGTCAGAAAGTCGAGATCCATGCGGGCAATGTTGCCGTATCGGATGCCGGAAAGTCGATGCAAAAGCAGTGCGAATCTTCTGACACAAGGGGAATTTATGACCTACCGACAGTTGAACGCTCAGCAGACAATCGAAACTCTGCAAACGCTGAAGAATCGGATTGGAGAACGATTCGATGGAACCAGCCTTGAAAGAGTCGCGGACGAACTCTGCACAATCGCCGGAGAGTCCCGTGCCAAGATCGAATGGATCGATCGCCCCCACCGTGGGCTACGCGTCGCAGTTTTCGGCGTCGTCCTGATCGCTCTTGCCGTCCTGTGGTTTGGCATCAATGAATTGGTGAAATCACACACAGAAGCGTTCACGTTCTCCGACGCAATTACCTTAATTGAGTCGGGCATCAACGAAATCATCTTCGCTGGTGCCGCTTTGGCGTTTCTATTCAGTCTGGAAGTTCGAGTGAAAAGAACTCGTGCTCTGCGTGCGTTACATGACCTGCGAGCTGTAGCGCATGTTATTGACATGCATCAACTCACAAAAGATCCCAGCCAAATACTCAACGCCGATGCTCGACCGACGAAGTCTTCGCCAAAGCGAGTTCTGACGCCGTTCCAGCTGACTCGGTATCTGGACTATTGCAGCGAAATGTTGTCTCTGATTGGCAAGCTTGCTGCGCTGTATGCTCAAAGCCTTCCTGACCCCGTTGTTGTGGCTGCAGTCAACGACATCGAAACTCTCACGAACGGTTTGAGCCGCAAGATCTGGCAGAAGATTGTGATGCTGGACGACATCGCAAGAGTCATCGCTGCATCACCAAAGTCCGACGAAAAAACTTCTGTTGAGCCACAGGGCGACGAAACTTTGTGAGTTAGCCCGCAAATTCGTACCAAAACGCGTTCAACTTCCACCGGCAGATTCTGCAGGCAAACATTCTGTTTTGAGCGTCTGTTCTATTCCGGTAAAATTTGTCCATTGTGACATCAATATTGGTTGGGATCGTTGTCGATGTTATTCGTGCGACCGCCGTCTGCATGGGGCCGCCGCATTTCGACAAACATTCGTCGGTTCGTATGAGAACTGAAGATCCGCTATCGGCTGAAAAGGACTGATTGAGATGAAGTGTTCATGGCAAGTTTACTCGCTGCTGCTTTGCGGAAGCGTGATGATTGGTTGCGGCGAATCGACCGACTCGACCGTTTCAGACTCAGCTCCCGGCGCCGCGCCGGCAACAGCCGCGGCGCCCGCTGAAGCAGCCCCTTCGGATCCACTACTCGAAGGTATTGAATTTGAAGATCCGGAAGAATTCCCGAAGGCATTGAGTGCTTACGAGGCGGCGCCGACAGATGTCGCTGCTGTTGAAAAATACGCACAGGTTCTTCTGAGCATGGCATGGGCTCACGCTCAGGGCGGTAACGCCGAACTGTCAAACGAAGCGATCACTCGAGCTGGCAAGGTCATTCTAAAAGCCAATTCTGACGGTGTGCCACTGCCCGTTGCTCCGGAATCGATGCTTCAAGCGGAAATTCTGTTCGGCTATGCCTGCGTTCAAAGCTCTGAGAAAAAGGGAGCGGAGTCTCTGGCAACATTGAAAGCAGCCGTGAACTCCGGCTTCAGCAACCTCGGACTTCTGAAGACCGACAAAGACCTCGAATTCACGCGAACGCAGCCCGAATTTGAAACTCAGATTGCCGAGTGGGAAGCCGCTCACGAAGCGGAAGTCGTGGCATCTGCTAAGGCCGATTTGCAAAAGGGAGAGACCTTTCCGTTTGATTTCCAGCTGACAGACGTCAACGGCAAGACAATCAGGCTCAGCGATTACAAGCTTGGAGTATCGCGTCACCCTGAAGGTCAGATCTGCGTGGTTGATATCTGGGGGACATGGTGCCCACCGTGTCGTCAGGAAGTTCCAATGTTCATCAAGCTGCAGGAAAAATATGGAAAGTTCGGCCTGCAGATGATCGGACTCAACGATGAACGTGGGCTCAGCCCGGAAGCCAATATTTCGACTGTGAAGAACTTCATGGCCAACACCAGCATGAATTATCCATGTGCGATGATCACGCCGGAAGTCATGGAACAGGTGCCGGAATTCAAAGGCTTCCCAACAACACTGTTCATCGATCATCACGGCAAAGTTCGTCACATGGCGTTCGGTTTCCACGAATACAAATACATGGAAACGATCGTCGAAACTCTGCTCAGCGAACGAACTCGTGAAGCTCGTTCTGCAGCGACGAACTAAAGCTGTCCGAATTCTGCAGGCTTCAGACAGCGTGCTTGAAAACGATAGACGGAATGATGTGAGCTGTGAAAGGCCTGCGTCATTCCGTTTTCTTTTTTGCCTTCTCGACTTATTCGAACGTACCATGCCAATCCAAACCTGCTTCTTCGACATGGGCAATGTGCTTGTGTTCTTTTGCCATCAACGAATGTGTCAGAACGTTGCTGCGGTTTGTGGAGTGGCGGAATCACAAATTGAACAACTGCTTCTCCACTCCGGCCTCAACGCCGAATTGGAACGGGGCGAAATCACAGAAGAACAGTTTCACGCCAGTCTGGAAAAGGCGATCGAAAAGAACATCGATTTTGCGGCACTAAAACACGCTGCAGCCAATATCTTCACGCTTAACGAATCCATCGTTCCGCTCCTGGATGAACTCAAATCTATTGGCCTTCGTCTGGTTCTGCTTTCCAACACCAGCATCACGCATTTGCAGTTTATCCAGCAAAACTATGATGTGCTGAGTCGATTCGATGCTCTCACGACTTCGTTCGAAGCGGGAGCACTTAAACCAGACGCTCCGATCTACAAAGACGCTCTCAGCAAAGCAAATTGTCCGCCACAGGATTGCTTCTACACCGATGATATCGAAGACTATGTGCTGGGAGCTCGCGGTTTCGGCATTAACGCAGAAGTGTATACCGAAACCAGTCTGACTCGATCCGCATTGCAACAACTGGGGGTCGGCGTGAGTTCCTGATTCCCGCCTGAATCACACTCACTCAGATCGACTTATGAAATACGTCTGCCAAACACCACTCGCCATTTGCCTGGCCTTTCTGGCGGCGATGCCTTCGTTGTCAGCTCAGAAAAAAGAAACACCTCCAGCTCAGACAGAAGCTCCAGCCGCCAGCAACCCTGCGCTGGCGGATCCCGATGCGCCAAAGAATCCAGCTCCGGACGCGATTGCCATTCCGCCTGGAATTCTGGACGGTGGTACAGAGTGGCTGAATTGCTCCGGACCTATTGACCTCAAGGACCTTCGTGGCAAAGTCGTGTTGATCGACTTTTGGACCTACTGCTGTATCAACTGTATTCACGTGTTGCCGGATCTGAAATTCCTGGAAGAGAAATACAAGAACGAACTCGTTGTCATCGGCTGTCATTCTGCCAAGTTTGAGAATGAAAAAGTGTCGGAGAACATTCGCGATGCTATCCTGCGGTACGAAATCAAACACCCAGTCGTCAACGACAGCGAAATGGCGATCTGGCGCAAGTTCGGCACGCGATCATGGCCAACCCTGGCGCTCATCGACCCGGAAGGGAAGTTTGTCGGCAGACAGGGAGGGGAAGGCAACCGTGAACTTTTCGACGGTATCATCAGCAAAGTCGTCGCCTATCATCGATGGAAAGGAACACTCGACGAAAAGCCACGCACCTTTGATCTTGAAGAAAATCGAGCCAAACCGACACAGCTACGATACCCCGGAAAGGTTCTGGCCGACGCTGAGTCAAACCGGTTGTTTATTTCTGACAGCAATCACAACCGTATCGTGATTACTGATCTGAATGGCAAACTGGTCGACACAATTGGCAATGGAAACATCGGCCGTTCGGATGGAGATTACGCCACTGCGGAATTCGATCATCCGCAGGGCATGGAATTGGTCGGCAACACGCTGTACGTGGCCGACACTGAAAATCACATGCTGCGAACAATTGACCTGAAAAGCAAAACAGTCGCCACGCTGGCAGGCACCGGACAACAGGGCCGCCCGCGATCTGTCAACGGAG
>CAYZYB010000127.1:0-9149 GCA_964481505.1 uncultured Planctomycetaceae bacterium
GCTGTGCACGGGGCTCCACCAATGCTCTGTGTATAGCTCCATCTTTTCAGACGGCACGTCTGAGAGCTCGTTGCTGTTCGCCGTTCCTCGGACTCCAATGTATGCATCAGCCGCTTCCATTGCAGCCAGTTCCGTACGTCCCGCCCAGGACATGCTTTCGGCGGTGGCGTTGCGGTACAAGCTTCGCAGGACGGCATTGTTTTTCCAGAAGACCAAAGGCGTTGCGCCGCGAGCGTATGCACCATCCACGAGGTCGCTTACTAATGCCGCGTCCGGTAGATCAAACGCTTCGATAATAATCTTTTGGCCGGATTTGAGCTTGCAGCTGTGGTCCAGAAGAGTTTCGGCCAGACGAGTAATGCGCGGGTCTTTCATGATGTGCTTCTCTAAGTTGATCTAAGACAATGGAAAGCCTCAGAAGTTATCACACCGCTGACCGTTTTGCATCCGGCCCTGAAGACTTTCAAGTTGGAGATTGGTCAGCAGGCCACGACGCGTTACGTTGGCGTTCATAGCTGCGCAATCCTACGCCTTCAATCGGTCGCGCAGATGAGCGGCTCGCGCTTCGTTACGATCGGCTGTTTTGAGGGGGCCGCCGTTCAGCGTCTGCAGGTGCGATGGTTGAGTGTGAATAAACAGCTCATTCACCGTGGCGATGTCGATGTCTTCGACGAGTCCCAGGTTCACTCCCAGACGCAGGCTGGAAAGCAAATGCATCGTTTCTTCTGAACTGATTGATCGGGCACTCGTCAAAATTCCCATCGCGCGAGCGATCTGGTCGTCGAGCTGGCCCTTGTTGTCCCGCAGCAGCAGGTCGCGTACGCGACGTTCATAGCCGAGTATGTTGGGCACGACTTCTGACAGGTTGGCCAGCAACTCTTCTTCGCTGCAGCCGAGCGTCATCTGATTGGAAATCTGATAAAAGTCGCCCATTGCCTGGCTGCCTTCACCATACAAACCTCGAACTGCAAGGTTGATCTTTTGAGCCGCCTGGTGAACCTTCTGGATCTCTCGCGTGATTCGTAGTGCCGGAAGATGCAGCATCACGCTGACACGAATGCCCGTTCCGACGTTCGTTGGGCAGGCTGTGAGATATCCCAGCGTTTCGTCAAACGCAAAGCTAATGCGATCTTCTAACGCGTCATCGAGAGCGCTAATCGCGTCCCAGCAATCCTGCAGCGAAAAGCCGCTGTTAAGGATTTGCAAACGCACATGATCTTCTTCGTTCAGCATAATGCTAAACTGTTCGTCCTTCGCAATCACGGCAGCACGCGGGCCTTCTGCCTGCGAGATTTCGCGGCTAATAAGTTGCCGTTCGACAAGCAGTTGTTTGTCGAGGTCGTCCAGTGCGTCGATGTCGATAAACTGCAGGTCTTTGCCAACCTCCGTGGCTTCGATGGTTTTGCGCATCGAAGTCACCAGCTGCTGTTTGACCTTTTCATCCGTTCGAGACATAAACGGATAGCCGACAATGTTGCGTGCCAGTCGGATCCTCGTCGAAATGACGATATCAGATTCGGGGCCTTCCGCTCGAAGCCATTTTCCACTGGTGCGAGCAAGTTCCTGTAGGCACAGCGAATTATTTTCGCCATCAGACGTCAATGTTCAAACTTTCATGCTTAGATTCAGCCTGGTCACAATCAGACCTCGCCTCACGCGGCGACAATGAATTCCAATTGAGCGTCATGAGGCACATACACCGACCGCTACCATCCAGGGAATTTACGACCGACAAGCTGCAATTGTAGTAAGCAACGCCAAACCAACAAAGCGGATCTGAAAACGGCACCAAAGAATGAGAACCTCCGGGCAATGGAAGGCCGGAAGGACATACTAAATCAACGGTTTCCCTGACGAATTCCCGTCAAGCCGATTTTCGGCGGCTATCGCTGCGTTGTTCACGGAATTTCGCCGATGGGGTTCAGAGCGATGATTCGCCTGCCAGCGAAATTTTCAGGAATCCTTGTCCTGGCGGGTTACAAACCAATGAAAATCGGCTGTCAGCACGTCACCATCGGCCCCTGAAACACAAACTGGAATCGTCAGGAAAGCGCGGCCTCGCTCGACGAACTTCTGCAGAAACTCAATCGCAGATTCCGGAGAGATCGTGCCAATTGCACTAAGTCGCCCGCTGCCTGGGCGGCGATACTTAACGGTTACCGATCGGACCACAGCCTGCACTTCTTTGGTCGGCAGATCGATGGAGTTAAGAAGGGCGTGGCCGCTGGCGGCTTCTGCAAGAGCGTACGATGCCGCGGCATGCACGGTGCCAACGTGGTTTTGATGATGATCCTGAGCTTCAAGGCAAACGACCTCGCGACCATCCTGTTGGATCAACTGCAAGCCGAGGAATTCGTTAAACGGAAGTTTCAGAACGTCCAAGTGTTATGCTTTCAAATTGGCTGCGCTGGGCTTGAGGTTAGTCCTGAGGACTTCGCCAAGGCGAGTGACGTCGTCTTTGAGAGTGCTGAGATCCTGATCCGTCAACGTGGCATGTCCGAATCTCACTCGATTGAAAGCCGTTGCAATGCGCATCGGCATCGCGCCGTCCTGTGGTGCTGTCAGAACGTCGCCGAAGTGCTGCTGCACCATCAGGGCGTTTTCCTGAGCGGTTTGATGGTCCGGCAGTGGTAAACCATTCTTTTTGCAAACGTCTCGAAAGTTCTCGTAGAATCGTACCACACTGCGACGGTGCTTCGCGTCAGTTTGAAGCCAGCCTTGAAGTTTATTCAACAGCCAACGGTGGGGACTTTGCTTAGCAATTAGTCCGATCACGAGCAGTACAAAAAACGTGATAACTCCGGTTGTTGGACTAAACCAAAGCTCCGGGTGCATGACGATTTCTCTCCAGAATTCCTTGAGCAATTCCCACGGCCCCTGCTCTCGAAACGTCTTCCACTTTTCTTTCGCAGCAAGTATCCATGGGCGAGCTATCGCTTCCTGTTTTTGTGGGCTCATACTGCTGATGAAATCTCGCCAGCCATCTCCGAAAAAGTGGACCAGGTCTTTCCACCATGCCAGCTGACTGGTTTTCGAAACTTCCTCTTCGCGAGCCGCGGCTGGTGTCGGATCGAATGTTTCCCAGCGGCCATCGAGATAAGCTTCCACCCATGTGTGAGCATGCTTTTGCTTGACTTCAAAGTTGCCGGACACCGAATTTACTTCGTAACCTTTGTAGCCATTGACAACTCGCGCTGGCACGCCAACGGCCTGCATCATGAGTGCGGCGGCAGAGGCGAAGTATTCGCAGTGCCCCGTCCTTCCATTGGTCAAAAAGTCCTCCACCGGATCGATCAGGGGATCCTGAATCGACTGCAGCATTGAGTATTGAAACTTACCCGAGGAATTGAGGTAGCGAAAGATGCGTTGTGCGGATTCACGTGGGGACAGTTGCTCAGGCCCTTCGTCGCAAAGCTGCTTCGCCAGTCCTGTGAGCTTCGGCAGCGTTGTTTCGATGTCCGGACTGATGCAAAATGCGCCAGCAAAATTCAGCTCGTTGACTTTCCTGGCAACCATGCGGCGCACGTGTTGCGAGAACGGCCCGCCTGATCCCTGGAAGGAATTATTTGGAGTTGTCGAATGAAACTCCTGCGACGAATCCGGTGCTCGGCAGACAACGGAAAAGCCAATCGGGGCATCGTTCTGCTCTGGCGAGACTTTGCTTCGAGGTACGAATCGCAACGAATAAGTCCACGGAAGCCAGCCAATGTTCAGACGACGATCTTCTGTGCTGGCTTTGATCACGGGCGACGGGGCGAAGGCGAATCTGCCGACCGGAGCGTCCTGAACAATGCTCATCCTGAAGTCGCTGTTGCTGTCATCTCCCCGAAACCGGCGTCTGGTTGCTTGCTCGCTGAGCGAACCACCAGACTTCTGCTCATTGCTCCATCGCCCTTCGCTGTATTGCCCCAGAGCATTCCCTCGAAACAGAACTTCGTCCATCCGCATTTTTTGCGCAAAGGTGTCAGGGGCGACGGGCTGTCCGGATTCTTCGTCCGAAATTTCAAATTGCAGCACACGACTGTCTGACTGCATGATTCTTCCGATTGCTCCCAGCTGCACGTTCTCTGTGAATCCGGTTTGGGAGACCAGGGCCTGCTGAGCGGGTGACGTCAGCCCGGCCAGGGGAGAGTTCGGCATCCAAACGCGCGGGAAAACGACGAACGTGACCAGGCCGACCGTCAGAGATGCGCAAAACGCGAATCCCACGATGCCGCGAAATCGCCATCCGATCCACGGCTCCGAAGAATCGACCTGGAGTCCGTGCCGCACAAGCACCGGCGAATCTTCGACCTCTTCTTCCGCGAGACTGTCTTCGGCGTTGATGCTGTTATCATCGGACGCAAGAGACTGCGACACTCGAATCCGTCCGCGGTAAAGCGTGAAAAGCGAAAGTGTCCACAGCATCATCGCGAGCATCCCGATCAAGGAAGCTCCAAAGGTCCCGGATGTTGTCAGAACTGATGCGACGGCGAGTTGCAATACGCTGAGTGCAGCCAACCACCAATATTGCCGGATACCTTTCTGAATCAGCAACACCACCCAGGTGATATACACCAGCAGATGCGCTCCAGACAGCAGTTTTCCCAACAGCGTGTTGCCCGAAATTTCCCAGCCCATCGCCATAAAAGCGATGGCCCCCAGCACGTTTGCCGCGGAGACAGGTAGTCGTAGTTTCGCCAGCCGTTCGACAAACAGATAACTGAAGATCGCTACCAGCGGAGTCAACGCCGCGGGCAGTGGGGATTCCTCAGCGTTGGCCAGCACCAGCGATGCGGCTGACACCATGATTATGATGCTACGTTGAAAAGAACGTTCGACGTTTGCAGGTTTGGTGTTCATACCGCAACCTCCGGCCGTGGTTCGGTTGTTGATTTCGCTTCAGATGTTGCAGACTGCTGCACGCGGGAGGAGTTCTGCGGGACATCACGCGAGGCCACCGGCTGAGCCAGGAACACGTGATCCATCGCCGAATGTGTGGCTTCGATGATTGTCGTCTGTTTCGAAAGATCAAACGAATCGCTGTCGTGCTGTTCAGTCACCCGCAACATCGCACGACTGGCTTCCATTGGTCGCGGCGTAATCAAGACGATGCGACCATCGTACACGTTATGTTGCTTAATTAAGCCAGAAAACGTGGCTGCCAGATCGGCCTTCTTCGATCGTTCACAGACGGCCAGGGCATCCATAGCTTCTTCTCGAAAGCCGCCGGGAGTCCGACTGCTGATTAACTGAGCTTCGGTACTGGCAATTCCAAGCAGGTATGTGCCGCCCGATGAAGATCGCGTTTGTTCTGCACAAATTGTCGCTGCCAGGCTGATTGCCTTTTCCGAAGCGTCCACCGGCCATTCGTGGATTTCCGGCAGGTCCAGAATAACGATCGAATCAGACTGACGGTGCTGCTGATGTTCTCGCACCATCAACTGACCTCGTCGCGCTGTGGAACGCCAGTGAATTGAGCGAGGATTGTCGTCGGAACGGAACTCACGAATGCGATGGAACTCGTCGTCGAAAACTCCCAGTCGTGCCTGGACGCGGCGACTGGATTCGGCAAGCTCTTTCTGCTGGCGAGCCCACGTTGGCAGAATTCGTCCAACCGGGGGGTGTACGACCAGCTCTGCGGTTTGCGAAAACACCTGCCCACGTTCTCCGATTCCCAGCGGAAATCGTGAGCTGATACGCATTGGCCCGAGTGTGTATCGCCCGCGTTTTGAAAAGCGAAGTTGATATCGGCCAACGCGTTTGTCTCCTGCAGGAATACGCACGAACGTCACACTGCCTTCTTCGTCGCGAGTGGAATTGTTGAACGCCACGCTGTTGATCCGATCTCGCACTTCCAGCATGTGCGACGCGATCAGGCGTTTTCCGTTCTGCACTTCGACTTCCACGCCGACGAATTCGCCAGCAACTGCGCGGCGTGGTGCGCGACGTTCCAGAGTGATACGTTGCAGCATGCCGTAGACAATCCAGCCGTTCAGAACAAAAGGCCCGGCCATCATTCCAAATAACAGGAGGGGCATGTTGCGGTGGCCCAGCAAAGCTCCCACGGCGAGCACCAGCATGATGCTCAAATAGGCAATGCCCTCTCGGGGAATAACAACGCGTGAACGTTTTCCCGCACGACTCAACAACCGCCCGAACTGTCGTCCGTATGTTACATTCAGAACGCCAAGCCCCAGCATGACGCAGCCCAGCACCATGATGACTGTTTCTGATTGCCCGCGGAATTCAGGAAACGTGTGCGGTAAAACAAACGCACCCAAAAAACAGGCGAACGCTGCCAGCAACTGCGTGAGTGCTCCCGCTGAAAGCGAGAAGGAAGGCCGCAGACGGCCGAGTTCGATCCTTTGCATGTTGAGGCCTTTCACGAACTTTGGAGAGGAGAAATGGAATTGCAATTGCCGAATGGCGTGTGAGAAACCTTCAGACAGGAATCCGCTAAAGACTGTATTAATGTAGAAACGTGACAGTTGCAGATTTGTCTGTCAACTTCCGACCATGACGAATCTCCCCGGGTCTGCGGAACGCCGAACAAATTGTGAGCCGGCACACTCACCCGCCAGCAACGCAGAAACCCCACGATGCTAAGCCCTGGCCTAACTGACTTTCATCGCCCTGGGGACGCTGGTTTTTCGCAATCCCGGTAAAACACCTACGGAACAGCAAGTCAACGCTTGATCTGAATGTGTTGTTTTACGGAAAATTGCAGCGTTAACGCGAGTTTTCTGTCCGTTGCCCCGCCGTGACAGTTCTACGGAAAACACAGGCAACAATAGAGTCGAAGCCTTTTTTCATAAGCCTTCTTCCACTCCATGGAACTCGCATAACATTTGTGAGATAGACTTTACGCTAAAGAAGCCACGCTTTGTGTCAGAAGTCGTACGATGGTTCCCAGGCCCGCCGAATTGTTTTGATTGTGGGCTGTGGAAGGACAGCGTAGCAGTGGAGACGCATCGAAACGGTTTGGATGTTATTCTGAGAAATTGAGATTTTCGTTCTATGCCAACGTCGGATTTCAAATGTCCAAAATGTGGAACAAAGTTTCGCGTGGACAACCAGTTCCTTGGCAGAATAGCAGCCTGCCCGAAAAAGGACTGCCGACAGAAGATGCGTCTGTCTGCCCCGGACGTCGCGAACAGTGAAGTCGAAGTTCCTGTTGCCGAAGAATCGCTGACAGAAGTCCCGGCACAAACTGCAGCGACTCCCGCAGCTCCTTCTCAGAAAACGGCTCCTCCATTGCCGTCGGCGGAACATGAAGAGCTGGCTGCGAGTTTGAAGCAGACATCCGGACAAGGCAGTTCGGTGTCACATCTTTCCGGCCCTCGTGTCTCACAGACAGAGCGACTCGCGAAACGTCGTGAACGAGAACGACGTGCTCAGGAAATGGCGCCCGGGAAACAGTTCAAAGTTCACCCGGCCGTCTATGGAGTTCTGATCGGTACCGTGATTGGTGTGGGCGGACTCTTCGCTTATTCCCAGTTCGTTCCGGACGATGAGACCGTTGCTCCTGCGGAAAACTCCGACGATGGCGACAACAGCGACAAAGAAATCATCGTCGAAGGTGCGGAAGAACAGGCGGTCGTCGTGCCCAAGCGCAGAACGCCAACACCTGTTAAAATGCCGACGAAGTCGCCTGAACAACTTGTGGCAGAACGAATGGCTCGTCAACGAGCCGAAGACGAAGCTCGCCGAACACAGGATCTCAAAGAACACATCCTTCCGTTCCTCAACACACACTGCCTCGACTGCCACGGGCCCGACGAACAGGAAGGCGGCATCGGAGTGCATACTCTGACATCCGTTGAGCAGTTCCTGACGGATCGCAGCAAGTGGGAACGTGTCTATCGCATGATCAAATCCGGTGCGATGCCTCCGTCGGATTACGAGCCGGCTCCGTTGAGTGACCAACGCGAACGTGTGGTGTCGATCATGCACGACGAACTCTACAATTTCGATTGCGATTTGGTTTACAGCCCCGGCCGGTCGACAGTGCAGCGGCTGAACCGTTCCGAATACAACAACACCATCCAGGATATTTTTGGTGTGGATCTAACGCCTGCCGATAAATTTCCGGCAGATGACGTCGGTGATGGATTCGACAACATCGGTGATGTTCTATCGTTGCCCCCGTTGCTGATGGAAAAGTACCTTTCGGCCGCCGAAGAGATCACCGACGCAGTGATCGACTGTCGAGACTATTCGAAGCCGATTCGCACGATGGCGAATGCCGAAGAGCTGCATGATTCGCGAGGGAGCGACGAACAGCGTGAGGGTTTCCGCCTACTGGGATCTCACGGCGAATTATCCTTCGACTTTCAGGTCGGAGCGGCGGGGGAATACGATATTGTGATTGCCGCGATTGCTGATCAGGGAGGTGACGAGAAGGCTCGCTTTGCTCTTCGCATCGACAACGAATCACGACAGGAGTTCGAAGTACAGGGACATAAAGTTCGCGAAGAATTCACGGGACGCCAGAATTTATCGATCGGCAGACAGAAGGTTGGTATTGAGTTTTTGAATGACTGGTACAACCCCAAAGCGAAAGATCGCAACGACCGCAATCTCGGCGTCGCCAGTATCACGTTGATTGGGCCCATTGGCGGTGGGACTCCGCAACGGCACGAACTCCATAACCGAATTGTCACCGCAGTCCCCGGCCAGGGACTCAGCGTTCTTGACGCCGCTAAAGTTGTGCTGCGGCCCGTGCTTAACAAAGCCTTTCGTCGTGATGCCACGGAAGCGGAAGTGTTTCGTTACGCAAGTCTTGTGCGTTCTGCCGTGGGCGAGATGGAGGAACCCTACGAAGGTGGAATTGCCATGGCGATCCAGGCCATTCTTGTCGCTCCCGACTTTTTGTTCCGACTGGAAAAGGATCCGTACGACGGCGAAAGCGAACGCAGGCTGGACGACTTCGAAATCGCGTCGCGACTATCGTACTTTTTGTGGAGCACACTACCCGATGAAGAGCTGTTCCAGCTGGCTCGGGAAGGTCGGCTGTCAAATTCGGCAACGCTTCGGCAGCAGGTCAAACGCATGCTGAAGCATGACAAGGCCGAAGCATTGGTGCAGAACTTTGCGGCGCAGTCGTTAAATCTACGCAATCTTCAAGATGTGAATCCCAACACCGACATCTTTAAGTCTTTCAATAC
>CAYZYB010000128.1:0-9014 GCA_964481505.1 uncultured Planctomycetaceae bacterium
CCCAACGACAGCTTACAACGGCGGCATCCCGGCAACAACGGCGTACGCGACTCCAGCCTATGCGGCACCGACATACACCACGCCGAGTTATGCGACACAAAGCTACACAACGCCAAGCTATGGTACGCCGTATTATTCGGCACCTGTTGTCGGTGCGCCATCGATTGCCTCTCCAGCTGGCGACATCGGTGGAGACCATGAGTGGTCACGGCAGGCAGCTCAGATTCCCGTGATTCCGAACTCACACACTGGAGCCGTTCCAGCTCGCCCTGCGATCTACGGCACAGCACCACGTGCCGCCCGAACGTTTAGTGCAACCGTGAGGTAGAGCACGTCAGCGACGTCTGGCAGACCAGAAATCTTAAAGCCGGAAGCTTCTGCTTCCGGCTTTTTCGCTGCGCAGGCTCAAAGGCGGCGCCATTCCAGCTCGCAAAATGCGGTTACGACTTGCGACCAACAAACCATCGTCCAGTATCGGAAGCCTTAGTAGAGCCAGTGAGAACGACTGGTGCCCCCTCCGATACTTCGGCGAGGATCGGAGGAAATAGGGCCGCAGCGATGGCAATCTCTCGTGCCTGTTCTACTGTCGCGACGGAGATCAATCGAGAAGCATGACCGCCCGCTAACAACTCTGCTGCGCGCGCTGCGTGGCGTCTTGCACCGCGGGCATTTTTCTCCAGGCACTTCACTCCGCATGCCGCGAGTTTGATGAAGCCTTTCACCAGCATCGCGTCGGGAGTCGTTCGTCCCTGGTGCAGCCACAGATGTTCCCACGCTTCGTGTGCTTCCCAGTAGTACCCGTGATTGAACAAGGAAGTTCCCGTTGCCCAAATGCGTTCGATGGGCCAACCAGCGTAAGAATCCTTCGCCTGATACATGTGTCCGGCCGGATCGGAAATCGGATGCGGCGTTTTTCCAGGAACATATGTGTATGGCGGAAGATTTAGCCCCGCGGTTTCAGACATTACTCAGCCCTTTAGAATGGTCGACACACTTTACATCGAAAACAAAACCAACTGAAGTCCCACTGTCGCAGCAAGCAGGCCAGCCTGGAATCTGACGGAGGAACTCGGTGTGGTCCACTGTTTGAATTTGCCGATCGAGCCCATTCGATGCCAGATCCAGAAGCCGGTAAAGATCGCAATCCCGCCAGCAAGCCACAGTGCCCATCCGGGGGTGCTCAGCTTCAAAAGTTCTCCCGCATCTCCCACACGATCAATACTGCCAACGGAAATATATGCTCCATTGGCGATCAGACAGAAGCCAGCAAAGAAGCGAAGCGGCTTTGAATTCCGTAGCAAAGCAGAAGCCAGCGCCGGAAGAAAGCTGCCGGTGACCGGGCCGGCCCAGCACACCAGCAACGGGTGCGGATTCGGCATGACGTCTGTTCTTGAAATTGCGGCAAAGTGCCAGACAACACACTTTACATGTCCGTTAGAACACAGTGCCCCTAAGACATGGCCGAATTCATGCACGCCCTGCATCCACAGCCAGCAGTTGGTCAGAAAGAAAATCAGAAACAACGTCCGCCAGAGGCCTGAAGATTGCTGAGAATCTGTCACGCGATTACTCCGTTGGCCGTTTACCGGCGACGAAGGCTCTCGGCTTGAGCTTCGAAGGATCAATCGTCACATGTCGGACTCGCGTCCGCTTCCAGGTGTCCGTGATGTGCACCATTCCGTCCGACGTTTGAATGGCAGCCGGATACGAAAACTCCGACTTTAGTTCGTTCTCCAGTGTGAGTGCGGCCTGCCAGTGTTCACCGTCATCGCTTACGGCGACGTTCAGCATTTCCCGGCCACGCGGTGAATCGCCCGACCGAACCGTGTGGTTGTAGACCAGCAAAAAGCGGCCGTCTTTCAGTGCAACGGCGTCGATGCCGGAATTTGGATTCGGCAGATGCGTTTCCGCCAGATCAGACCACGTCTTTCCATCGTCTCGGGAAACGGTCGACAACACCTTTCCATTCCCGTTTTTGTTGCGGTTGAGTGCCTGAATCGAACCGTCTTTGTGCATCAGCAGAGTCGGTTGAATCGCTCCGAACGCCTTTCCGTCGTGAGTTGCCGGTGTTCTGCGAAAGGTCCGGCCATGATCAGCAGTCATTTCGAAATGCAGCCGCCAGCCATCGAATTCTGTGCTGCTTCCGCACAGCAGTGTGCCGTCTTTCAACAGGATCGGCTTGTTTCGAACGGGACCGTCAATGCCTTCGGGAAGCCGACGCGGAAGGCTCCAGGTTTTGCCGTGATCGTTCGACTGCGTCAACATTCCCCACCATGTACTCGGGCTTGGTCCGGCTTTGAAGAACAGCATCAACGGGCCGTCTGGGTATTGAAACAGGACGGGGTTCCATGTGGGATGCCGCTTGACCGTCCCGTCTGTCAGTACATGTTGCACACCGTTCGCTACTTCAACGGGAGTCGTCCAGCTTCCGGACACGTGACGAGCCACCCAAATGCCGACATCGGGACTCTTTTCGTGTTTGCCGCCGAACCAGGCAGCAATGAGTCCGCCGGGAGTTTCAGCGATCGTGGAAGCATGACATTGAGGAAACGGAGCATCTTGATATATGAATTCCCGACCAACAGCACCCGGCTGCTCTGCGCAGACGACACTGGCGGGCAGAGACAAAGCCATGAGAACGAGTAGACGATTCATTTCGACGTTAGCTTTCAGATGTAGATAGAGCCACGTTACTTCACTACGAAACGTAGCATCACTCTACTTCGCCGACGACCTCCTGTCGCGTCTACCGAATTCTCTGTCTTCTTCTTTGTCGTGGTCGTGGTCGTACCCGCCCTTCAGCACTTCAAGAATCCAATCCAGCTTTTCGTGGCCTTCTCGAACTTCCTGCCGAAGTTCCTTCACTTCATCGCGCAGTTGCTCCAGCATTTCTTCAGGGCCACGATGACCTTTGCGGGCTTGATGAAGTTCGCGTTCCATTTCTTCTGCTCGCCGATGAAGTTCATGTGCCATGTCTCGCAGCCCGCTGGATTCGAGACGTTCGGCAGCTTTGTGCAAGGCGTGAACCTGTTCAAGCCGTTGCTCGAATTCGGGATGGTGGGGATGATTCATGTGCTCGTGATCTTCATGTTCTACATGCTCTTCTTCGCGCCGGTCGCGATCACTTGCCTCCTTACGAAGCTTGATCAGCTTAAGACGCATTGCTGCCATTTCATCCAGCAGCTGTTCACGCTTTTTTCGTAGGGTTTCCGCCTCTTCTCCCTCTGCAGACTTCAAAGCTTCAACAAGTTTCTCGTCTGCTTCCTTAAGCCTCTCTTCCCGTTTACGAAACTGCAACAACGAGCGTTCTAGTTCTCCATCGCGACGACGCGCATGCTCTTTGTCATCATCTTTCACATCCGTGATTCCGGCAATTAGCTGCTCCGTAAATTCGATACGACGCCGGAACGCGATGAGCTTCGGGTGATTGGCGCCAAATTTTTCTGCAAGTTCAGCTTCCTCAGCCTTCAACTCCATCAGTTCCAGCAGTCTGGCGAGTTTCAGTTCTGCGACATACTGATCCGTCTTTATGGATAGCGAATTTGGCGGAAAGCCTGGCGACGTGGGTCGGTTCTTCACCCTGCCACGAGGCTCCTCTATGTTTGCTGCTCCCTGTTGACGTTTTCGAAACGCTTCATCAGGAACATACCCCGCAGCTTTATCCAGGGCAGCTCGTGGAGACGGAATTGCCTTTTCCACGACGTTCGGTTGTTGAGCAGCAACCGGCATCGCAAGAGCAGTCGCGATAAGACTTGTCGTAATGGTCATTTGAATGGAATTCATCGGCACGCCTTTCGATTTTTTGATTCGACTTCTAAGTGAACCCAGACAGTTGTGTATTTGTTCGAAATTACTTTGGCTTTACATCCTTAAACCGATCGCTAAACGCCTGACTGTCGTCTTCCGTGGTTACCCAAAGAAAGATCGATCCTGCTTCGTCCGTTCGTAAGCTGGGTATGTCGACGGCAATGCCGTGGGCGCGGCTAAGGATGCGCATCAGATTATTGACGGCCAGTTTATCCGGCTTTCTTCCGTAGGTCAGTTTCGAAATGTCCTTGCCGTCTGACAGTAATGCATGTGCGGAGTAGAAGTGATGCACGGCAAGTTTCTGAGCGAGTAGTTCGATGATTTTGTCTAGCGGGGTGCCTTGTTCGAGATCCACTGGCAGGGTTTTTCCGAGGGCAGGCAGTACGTTGAAGATCCGTTGCGTGTTTTTCCAACCGACCGGATACATGTTGTCTGCCTCGTCGCCGACATCCACTTCGATCACGTAGCCGCCTTTGGGATTCGGCATCGGACGAAAACCGAGTCCGAATTGTGCGAGGACGATCGCCAGAGATGTTCCCTTGCTGAGTCCCGTGCAATTGGGCTGAATTTCTCCCAGCTTTGCCGCCGGCAACACACGGCGTTCGCTGGCTTTTTTTGTAAATTCGATCGTGAATTCCTTCGGCAGCTCCAAACTTCGAATCGCCGCAACGGCGCTGGTGAAATCGATCCGTTGCTTTACTCTGGGAGCCAACAGTTGCAGGACAGCTTTGAATTCATCGGGACTCAGCCCCCAGGTTGGATTTTGATTCGGTGGTCCGCCGGGGCCCCATTGTTCGAGCTTCCTCAGCATCGCATCAAGCTGTTGGGCATCTGCCTGACGAAGCTTCTTTCCGAGAATTGTGATCGTGTTGTCTCGTTCCAGAATGCCGACAACCAACACGCCCTGGCGATTTCCGAACTTCGTAAGTTCGACGCGGGTGAGTTCGCCCTGTTTTCCCTGCCGGAACGTTGCTGATCGCCCGATCTTCTGCAGCACTCGGGCCCATTGATTCTGCTGACCACGCGCACCCACGTTCGGCTGCGCCATGATTTCAAGTTGCAGATGGAATTTCTTCTGCTGCGCCTCTGCGATGGGTTGGTGACACGTCAGCCCACTCAAAACCAGCGGAATAACGAGAAGATTCCGCGGGCGAAATACGGAGAAACAGTTCACTCAATCACCTGTCGAACGGAACACCACGGAAACATGACCAAAGACCGGGCCGAAGCCGGTGGAGCCATTCTGCGGTGTAACGGCGGATTCTGCCAGAGGAATCCAGCTTAGCCCTGCAGCGCGTCTGCGACATTGGTGCGATAGGCCGTCATGGCTGGTAAAAAACCAACCAGCACGCCTAAAACCAACAGCAACGGGAACAGCCAGAATTCTGTCGGGTTGATCGCCCAGCCGTCCAGTAGCAAGCCGGTCTTCGCACTCACAATCGGAGCACCAATCACTGAAAGCGTGTGGCCAAACAGCCAGCCGATGACGCCACCGCCGATACACAGCACTGCGGATTCCGCAAGGATGATGGCAAACACGCTGCCGCGACGAGCGCCGAGAGCTCGCATGATGCCGATTTCGCGTTTGCGATCAGACATGCTGTTGTAGATGCTGACGAAAATACTGATCCCGGACACAGCAATGATCATCGCTGTCAACACGGTTAGCACATTCTTGAGATTGCCGATGATGTTCTTCATCAGCTTTTGAATCGGCTGAATCGGATTTACTCCCATCGCCTTCCCACCGCTCTTCAGTTTCCGGAACAGGTTGAAGGAATTCATGTCAGAATCCATCAGAACGTAGATTGCCGTGATCTCCTTCATCGCATCCGGCGTGTCCAGGCCATAGCCCATGTGTGGGTCGCCAATCTCTTTGCCCTTCGCTCGTTTGACGCGAACTTCGTCCAGCTGAGTCAGCGCGGTGTGCAGCCGTTCGGGATTGTCTCCATAGAATTCTCTTAGTCGTTTCTCAACTTCGTCGACCGGCTTCTGGTGACCCTCCAGTGTGTAAACAGCTTCGAGATTCAGAAACACGCTGCGGTCGTTGGGGGTTCCCGTTTGTCGCAACACCGCCACAATGGTGAATGTTTCGTCGTGGACGGTCTCACTGTCAGCACCACCATGAACGATGCTGAATTTGTCACCAGCCTTCCATCCGTTTGTCTCAGCGACGAATGAGCCTATGATCGCGTCGTAAACTCCGGTCAGTCGGCGAGTTTCCGGCTGCGGCACAACCTGAAAGTTCTGCCCAGGCGAATACTCGTTTTCGAAATACGCTTCTGTGGTTCCGACGATCGGAAACGAACCGTGTTCGGGTTTGGTGAAGTCACCAAAGCCCAACGGAATAGCCAGCTCTACGTGAGAGTTTTGTCGCAGGTCTTCGAGGTACATGTAAGGCAGATTGGCAATCGGCGGCTCCACTCGAAACACGGAACTCAGCACCAGCTGCAAATCGCTTCCTTTTGCACCGACGATCAGGTGATAGGCGATCGATTTCTGATTGAAGACGCTTTCCAATGCGCCGGAAAGCACCAGCAGCAACACCATCATTGTGACGCCGAGGGCAACACTCAGAGCCGTCAGCAGCGACGCCAGCCAGCGTTGCTTAACACTTTTCCACGCAATTTTCAGAAGGCTCATGACACCGCCTCCTGCTTTGCAAGTTCGGGATTGTTGAAGTCGGACAGCGTGTCGATGCGGTCGAACGTGTTGGCCACTTCCATCGCGTGAGTGACCATCAGCAGCGTGACGTTATTTTCTTTGCACGTGTCTTTGACCAAATTCAAGATCAGGTCCTGATTCGACGGATCGACATTCGCCGTGGGTTCGTCCGCCAATAGCAAAGCCGGGCGGTTAGCCATCGATCGCGCGACTGACACGCGCTGTTGTTCTCCCACGGACATGCGTTTCGGCAGATGGTGAAGGCGTTTGCCGAGTCCAACGCGTTCGAGCAGCGACACCGCGAACTTTCGATCCACCGGACGCCCGGAGAACGACATGCCGAGCAGCACGTTTTCCAACGCCGTAAATGCCGGAAGCAGGTTGAATGTCTGAAAGACGAAACCAATTTTGATAGCTCGAAAACGGTCACGCACTGGTTCGATCAGCGGAGCGATGTCTTTTCCGTCAATGATGACTTTTCCGGAATCCGGCGCAAGAATGCCGGAGATGACGTTCAACAGCGTTGTCTTGCCGCCGCCGCTGGAACCCACCAGAGCAGCCTGTTCGCCCTGACCAAGTTCGTAGTGTTCAATCCCCAGAACCGGCAGGCGATTGCCGTTGGGTTCGAGATAGGACTTGCGAACGTTTTCCAGCAGCAGAGACATATTCGGATGATCGGGTTTCAGTAATATAGAAGATCGATAAAGAACGCCGAAACTCACGATGAGTTTCGGCACCAGAGTTATTCGATGAGGGCGAGTTACTTATCTGACTTGAACTTAAACAGTTGCCCAAACCTGGTGGCAAAATACACCTCGCCACTTTCGTCATCGCCGAAGCTCATTATTGGCTGTTTGTCACCTTCGAACTTTAGTGAATAGTTGGCGACAGTTTTTGTTCCATCGTGTTCCAAAGCCCACAGCAAGCCAGTCACATAGTCACCGTAAACGTACTTGCCAACGAGTTCCGGCACTTCTTTTCCACGATACACAGTGCCTCCAGTGATCGACTTACCAACATCGTGATGGTATTCCCAAACAGGATCGATCATTTCGGGGGACTTTGTATCGTTGCCATCCGGACGGAACCAGTGGCTGGCTTCACGAATGTTCCAGCCGTAGTTGCCGCCCTTTTCGATGATGTTGATTTCTTCCCAGACTCCCTGGCCAACATCACCCGCCCAGAGCTTTCCGGTTTCACGGTCAAACGCCATTCGCCACACGTTTCGAAGGCCATAGGCGTAGATCTCCGGCATCGCCTTGGCGGTTTTGCCTTTTCGATTGATGACGACATCGTGGTTGATGAACGGATTGTCAGCAGGAATTGCGTACTCCCTGCCGTCCGCCTTTTTGTCGACATCGATCCGCAGAATCGAAGCCAGCAAAGTCCGCAGGTTCTGCCCGTTGCCATGTGGGTCGCTGCCGCTGCCTCCATCGCCGAGTGCGATGTACAGATAACCATCGGGGCCAAACACGATCGTGCCGCCGTTATGATTCCAATATGGCTGCGGAATCTTCATCACAATCTCTTCAGAGTCGGCGTCGACTTTGTTTGGGTCGTCCTTTGAGAGTGTGAAGCGAGAAACGAATGAGGTGTGATCTTCAGTCGCCGTGGTGTACAACGCGAAAACCTGGCCGTTGTCCTTGAACTTCGGATGAAATGCAAAACCAAGGAAGCCTTCTTCATTGTTGTTGTCTCGATAGCGACAGCGTTTGTCGATATCCAGAAACACGTTTGCTTCTTCAACATCCGGATCGTTTTCGAACCACTTGACGATGCCTTCCTGTTCTGCCACGAAAACTCGATTGCTGCCGTCATTCGCATGGGTGACCGCGATTGGTCGGTCAAAAATCAGATTCTCAAATGCGCGAGTCACACTGACGGGCAGTGGCTCTTCGATGACGTCAGCCGCGTTGGCGGACGGAACAGCCGCGACAGAAATCGTCGCCAAAAGAGCAAAGGTAAACAGGTTCTTCACTGGAGTCTCCAGAATGCACAGAAGGGGATTTCCGCACGGATTTCCTGTGCGTACGCCCGAAACAGGTGGGAAGTGAACGAAAAAGAGGCCGATCCCGCGATTCCTTCGGATCAGCCATGTGATTCACGTTTTGCCAGACCGGCAGAGTAGTGGCAGCGTCTCTCGATTTCAATTCTTGTCGTTATTCGACAGCGAATTGCGCCGCGTCGACTCGCAGCTGGCCAAGATCTCGTTGTTCATTGGCCAGCTTCAATGCGATGGTTCCGCGCTTCAGTTCCATATCTTTGCCAGCCATGTTGACGGTCCTGATATAGCCCGGACGTTCATGCCAGAATCGAAACTCCCATTCTCCGGACGGCACTTTCGGAATGCTAAACTTACCGTTAGCGTCTGTGACGGCCGAATACGGATGTTCGGTGATAATCAGGTGAGCTCGCATCCACGCGTGAATCGAGCAATCGACCCGAATCGGCAGCAGTTCTTCTCGGTCAAACGATCGTTCAAGCGGTTTGTCTTCCGGGACTACAATACTGAAAGGCTGATTGCGGCGAGCGTAAACCGCAAC
>CAYZYB010000129.1:0-8978 GCA_964481505.1 uncultured Planctomycetaceae bacterium
GTATCAACACTGCTGGCAGGTTGCCTGATCGATCGCATGGCGGCTCGGTTTGTGCTGGCAACATCTATGCTGCTGGAAATCTTCGCGCTGCTGTTGCTACTGTTCCTGCCTGGACCGAAGTGGGTCTTCGTTTATTCTGCTCTGCTGGGCCTGCACGGCGGAATCATTCGCAGCGCAGGCAGCATCGTTTGGGTGAATTACTTCGGCCGCAAATTCCAGGGATCGATTCAGGGCGTTTCGATGTCGATCATGGTCCTGGCCGCGGCCCTTGGACCAGTGCCCGTGGCGCTGTCTCGCGACTTCACCGGCAACTACGACGCAGCACTTTGGGCGTTCCTGCTGCTACCGACGCTTGCGGGTCTGGCTGTCCTGACAGCTGTCCCGCCACGGCGCTCAACTTCTGTTTCCATTTGAAATTTCAGATTTCAAATATCATTGCTGCCCGGATCTAACCGCCGGAAATCGGCGGCAGCAGCAGCACTCGATCGCCGTCGTGCAACGTAGCACTTTCCGCCGTCCCGGCAGGAACAGGAACGTCGTTCACAAACAGCAACAGGCTCGGCTGGATCTGACCATCCTCGCTCAGCACTCGTTCGCGCAACGCTTCCGTGGTCGCGGTCACGTCCTGCAGCACGTGCAGCAGCGAACACTGATCAGTCACTTCCACCGTGCGTTCGCTGAGCCCCGCGACCTGTCTTAACTGAGCTTCAAACTGAATTGTGACTTCCATCAATTCTCCCCATCCTTCTGTTGCTGCAAATCTGGTTCTTCGATCGCACCTTGAGTCAACACAAAGCGGCGGTTTGCCAGCGCGTCGGCTTCTTCACTGCTGTGAGTCACATGCAATGTTGTAACACCGGTCGCTTTCGTGACGGTCTTCAACAAAGCATGCATTTCGGATCGTGTGGCTTCATCCAGCGCACTGAATGGTTCGTCCAGCAGCAATACAGACGGCTGAAACGACAGTGCGCGTCCCAGGGCAACTCGTTGAGATTCACCGCCGCTTAGTCCTTCAACAGAACGATCCAGCAGATGATGGATGCCGAGCATCTGTGACAGTTCCTTCGTCATCGAATTCATGCTGGCCGCTTCCTGCCTCCGCAGTTTTAACGCAAACTCCAGGTGTTCGCGAACGTTCATCGTCGGGAACAAAGCAAGATCCTGCGGGACGTAGCCAATCCCGCGATCGCCCGGACTTCGAATGGTGACATCTGTGTCGCGGATCAGAATCTGCCCACTGGTTACCTTCCGCAATCCGCAAATGGCTTCCAAAATCGTCGTCTTGCCCTGACCCGTCTGGCCCATCAAGACAGCGTACTCACCCGCCTTCACCGACAACGAAACCTGTTGCAGCGAAAACTGACCGGACACAATCGACACATCACGAAGCTCAATCATGCCGTCAGCCTCGCACCCAGCAACCGCAACACCATGAGCACAATGACGGCCAGCACCACCATCAACAACGATACGGCAACCGCCCCATTCAACCTGCCGATGCTGAGTTCCAAAAACACGGTTGTGGACAGGACTTCGGTCTTCATTTGAGTCGCCCCGGCGAACACCAGAATCGGCCCGAATTCTCCCAGCGACCGCGCCCACGCGATCGTTCCGGCAGCGATCATTCCGCGCCACGCCTGAGGCAGCGCGATTTGCAGAAATGCCTGACCGCGATTGCAGCCGAGCGTTCGGGCAACGTCTTCGACACGCGGGTTGATCTGATCAAACGTGACACGCATCGTTCGCACGGCAAAGGCACACGCCACAGAAAATTGCGCCAGAATCACAGCCGGCCATTGAAACGTCACCGGACGACCGACTTCTTCCCGCAACCATTCTTCCAGCTGCCAGCCACCGATTCGCAGATGAAACAATATCAACAAGCTCAAACCCAGCACCAGCGGCGGCAACACGATAGGAATTTCCACCAGCGTATCCACGATCCAGCGACCGGGAAACCGGTAGCGTGACAACACGTATCCCAACGGTGTTCCGACCCACACAGAAAGAATGGCAGACACACTGCACGTGATCAGCGTAATTCGAAACGCCGACCAGTATTGCGGCGTCGCCAGCGCCACGCGAAAGTCATCCAGCGAAACAAACATGACGTCCGCCAGCAACAGCAGAACAATCAACAACACAAAGCAGGAAGACAGCCCACCCATCACCAGGAAGAATGGCACATCCGAACCCGGTCGAGCGGCAGGTATGCCAGTGGGTGAAGAATTATCGACGCTGGACACAGCGGTGGGCTCCGATTTCGCGATCTACTCGTCTTCTTCAACCGGTGACTCTTCAGCGGCCGCTTTCCAAAGAAACCCTTCCGCCTCAAAGTCTTCCTGCGACTGAGCCGAACAGATTTGCTCAAACAATCGACTGGACAGTTGACGGTATCGCGACTTTTCGGCGATTGCAAATGGCTGCGTCGCAATGCTGCACTTGATGTCCTGAATCCGATACGCCTCCAGCTTCCCCTGCGCCCCGGCGGCGTTGCTGAGATACACAACGGAAGCATCGAGTGAGCCGGTCAGCATTTGATTCACCAGCATATCACCGGTGGGAGTCTGCACGGCGACGTTGTCCATCACTTCCTGAAGCACGCCACCTTCCTTCAGCGTGTTCTGAGTTAACCAGCCCATCGCACATTGTTTTTCGTGGCCGAGACCAACGCGAATGCCTTCTTGCGCAAGATCTTTCAGCGATTCGATACCGTGAGGATTTCCCTTTTGCACAAGGATGACAAGTTCATTCTGCGAAACATCGACGGGATCAGGAAACAGATCCGGCACCTGGTTCATAAACTCAGTGTCGCACGCAAAGTACGCATCGGGGTGTTTGCCGGACTGCATTTGAGCGACCAGAATTCCGCAACCGTTGTAGTCACGATTCACAACGATGCCTTCACGAGCTTCGAACTTCGAAATCGTTTCGTCGATCGCGGGTCGCAACATTGATCCGGCAAAAATCGACAGCTCAGGTGCGTCCGCCCAGTCATCGCCGTCTTCGATCTGAAATCCGAAATCTGCATAGTGCTTCAAACCGCGATCAACGGCAGAAATGTATCGTGCAAAGTGCAGAGCTCGCTGTGGATTCTTTGATGTGGTTGTGACCGTCACAAAGATGTCGGACGCCGTGTCTTCCAGTTCCGGCAGCGTAATGAATTCCAGCTTGTCATACGTCGACAGGACCGCGTCGTAGACGATTGCCGCATCCGCCGCATCGGCCGTCACGCCATTGGCAACTTCCGTCACGGTGGGAAAATACGCGGTAGTCGCCTCGTCGAGTTGCTCCCAGAGCCCCTGCTTTGTGAGCACTTTCTTCGTCACTTTTCCAATCGCCGCACTCTTGGGACTCGCCTGCAACAGACGAATGTCTTCTCGCAGTAAGTCAGCAAATGTCTTGATGCCTTTAGGATTTCCCTTTTGCACAGCAACAACTCCCTGTTGTCGCGCGATAGGAATCACTTCTGCCGCCAGCCCTTTTTCCTGAGCCAGCGTGATGTAGCTGTCATCGGCCGGCAAAAACAGATCGCCATCACGACTGACTTCCAGCTTCGACAGTTCCATCTGCGACGGACCGTAATCGATCGTAACGGTGTAGCCCTTATCCTTCATCTCCGCTTCATACTGCGCCTTAATCGATTCCATCACCGCACGATTGCTGGCGGCGCAATAGAACTTAATCGGACCGGATTCCAGCTCACGATCCCCCGTCGCCAACAATCCAACCAACGCCAGCAGCGCGACAAGCGAAGCGATCATGATAAGAAGAGTTCGGTTCATAGACCTCAGAACCCCGAATTTCCGAACAAAGGGTGACAGATTTCCGCCGCAAACAGGCTCACAGTATTGAGTATCAACGCAGCAAAAGCAAAGCCGGACATCTTACAACCAGGAGACGGTGCATTCATGGATTTCGACAGGTCCTCCTTGCCGGTTTTCGTCGATTGTGTGAAGAACGCAATGGACGGAAACCGGCCATTTCCGTGTCAGACCATCGTGTCAACTGAACAAATCGTGGCTTGTGATTCGGACTACGTTACTTGATCGATTCGCTGGTCTCACACGAAGGCACTAAGACACGAAGGAGTCCAATCTGTTCTTTGTGGCTTCGTGCCTTTGTGCGAGACTCGAAAGTGTCGTGCCAGCTAACCGACGCGAAGCGAAAGTAAGTGATCTCTCCCGCTCCACAGCTTCCGCATACGCTGCAAAAACTAAGACTTCATCGAATGACTGACCGCGAGGCCGGCGACGAACACTGACAGTAGTCCGATTAGCCATGCGATGCCGGACGTGCTGTCCGGTTCCTGACGAACAGCGGCCTGGGCAACGGCTTCGTTTGCGATCGGCGAATCTTCTGCCCGTGGTATCGCCTCCGCATCGTTATCGGTTTTCCCGGACGGGATCTCCAGTAACACCGGTAACCCGATCTCTTCTTCTTCGGTTGAGAATTTCGTTGCCATTGCTTCGGCATCTTCACCGAATAGTTCGGTCTCCCACTTCGCTGAAATCAGCAGGTCGAAACCCGGGTTTCGCTCCTTCACCTGGCACGAACACGCTCCACACAGAAACAGAGTCAGGTCTTCTATCAGCCCCGCGTTTACCTGTTCGGCAGGAATCACTTCCAGCGCACGTCCGCGGCCGAACACCGGAACCACCAGCGGCTGGCCGTTGGCGATCGAATCGGGTTCGAAACCGTTCAGCAGCGATGCCAGGAAACGTTCGTCGGTGTCTGCGGGATCGATTTCCAGTACGGAAAACCGCATCAGCAATGGAATTTCAGAAAACAATTCTGACCCCGGCAACCCAATTCCTTCGGGCAGAGGAATCTCGTTGCTCAGTCGTTTTAGTTCTTTCTGCAACAACGAAGTCACTTCGTTGTTGCGAGCCGCGTCGTTCGATTTCAGCACCAGCCAAACTGCCGAATGACCGGACAGCAATCGTTTACTGAGTTCTTCGCGAACCGGCGACGACAGCAAGTGTGCCGTTTCCGCTTCCGCCAGAGAACCTCGCCAGCCGTTCACCTGAGTGCCCGCAACAGAAGATCTCACCACCACATACGGAAGCTGCAAATCCGACTGTTTGCTGAGGTCATCCCACAGCAACGCGATGCTGTCGTCCATGGGCTCGTCGGTTGCCTGAGCAGAGACTTTCGCATTGGCATCGTCTGACTGCAGGTTCTGCACCGAACGTTGCTGAGCATCCGTGAGCGGGCTGCTGTGAAAGACAACGATGTCGGAAGAATCGGGACTCCAGCGTTCGAGTGCGTAGCGAAACACGGGGATGTTGCAGGCGCTGGCAGCCGTGGTGAGACTTAGGAAGCAGAGGATGTTGAGGACTGATTTCATGTGGTTGGGAATCTTCAGGATTGGCCAACGTAGAGCAAGCGACTCGCTTGCTCATCCAACTGTCAATGAACACCGCGGATTAAGCAGACGACGGCTTCTGTCTGTTCGGCGCTGAACAACGTCGGGAAACACAAGCGAGGCACTTGTGTTACGCCGCGCGACGGCTACCTGCCGAAACACATCACCTGACCATCCATCGTGGACAAAAACAGCTGGCCATTCGCACCGGCGAGTCCATCCCAGGCGGGCAGGGTGCCGAGTTCAATCGTGTGTTCGACTTCGCCAGTATCTGTATTGACCGCCAGCAGCTGGCCACCGACCTTTCCTTCCAACGCATCGTCCTGATCAGCCAGAAGCTGCTGCACTTCGGGATCTTTCTCCGTCAACTGCTTGAATGTGGATTCTTCGTCAATGATGTCCGGCGGGCCAACGATGAATAAACTTCCGCCCGCCAACACCATCGCTCGAACATAAATCGGTACATCGGATGTCCACTTCGGCTTCACCAAACTGTCGCCCGGTTTTTGACTCGGGTTGTTGCTCTTCGGCCCGCCTTTTTTGGGGCCTTTGCTGGCAATCTGAATTCCCTGGCCGAACTTACCTTCGACCACTTTACCACCTTTCACCGTTCCGTTGTTGCGGTGCGTCGACATATCGCGAGCGGTTCCGTCGTCGAAGCTGGCGACCAGCACCGGTTCGGCGGGGATTTCTGAGCCCTCTTTAAAACGCTCCGCAATCTGTTCTGCGGTCGCGGACGCAAAGTACATCCGCACTTCGTCAACCACGCCGCTGAGTCGGTTCGGCGATTTGTACTGGCCGACAGCCGTTTGTTCGTCAGAACCGACTTCCATTCCCTGTGCCGGATCAGAATTCAACAGACCCGTCGCTTCACCCTGCGCGACGGATTCGCCATCGACGTACAACGCCATTGTCTTGTCTTCCGCAAGAACTCCGACAACATGATGCCATCCCCCCACGATTCGTTTCTTGCCCGTAACCGTCTTCAATTTAGAGCCCGCTCGCACATGAAACTGCGGCTGACCGTTTTGTAGTGTTAAAGCAAAGCCATCGGTCGGACCGCCGCGAGCGATAATCGTGCCCTTTGGCTTGGTTGAAGTGACCCACGCTTCGATCGTCAGCGGCTTGCCTTTGGGATTCATGCTCGGTGGCTTCCCAAACGACACGACGGCTCCATCAGCCTTCGATTTGCCACCCTTCTTCAGAAAACCATCCGGTATCTCCGGTGGTTCCGGGGTCGCCGCAAACAGTTGGTGTTCCAGCGTTGTCGTCCAGCGCAGATATTCCGGCTTGCGGCCATATCCGTAAACATAGCCTTCACCGTTGACAAGAATTCGTCCGGAAGGCGCGAATCGGCCAGCCTGAAAATAGCCACCGTGACCGCCAGCAAAGCTCTGTCCGTTCACCCAGTACGAACGATGGAACCAGGTGCCGTCGAGATACCCCATTGGCGCAAACAGGTGAGCTCCTTCGCCGCGCTGTTTGGATGCCTGAGTTGCGAAGTCTCCTGAATTCGGTCCAATTTCCAGGCGGTTGCCTTCGAAGTCAAACTTCTGCGACTTCATGTACACGTACTTGTCGTCAGCACTCAAAATGTCCGGCAGCCCAACGGGCATCTGCAGCACCTGCAACACTTCCTGCAGATTGTTGCCCGTCTTCGGATTGGTGTGATCCATGATCGTTTCGGAAATCTTTTCGCCCGACTGCAGATTCAAACGCAGCAATCGCAGACCACCGTCCAAAAAGTTCGAACGCCCCGCCACGCAGTACACGGTTTCATCGCGAATCAACACGCTGCCGTGAACGGGCCACAACGATTCCAATTGTTCGAACGCCATCGTGCGACGATCCAACGGAGCCGCTCGATATCGCCAGACCAGTTGTCCGTCAGCAGCGTTGACGCAATACACCCAGCCATCGGTGGCTCCGAAAACAACTCGGCCACGATGCACGGTGGGAGGAGAATCGATTCTGGCACCGGCTGTGAACGTCCACTTTTGTTCACCCGACAGCTCGTCCAATGCATACAACGTGTGGGTGTCGATCTGAGCGACATATGTCTTTCCGCCAGCGATCACCGGAGACGTGAGTCGGCCGCCAAGTTTGACCGACCATTTCTGATTGACCTTCGGCTCAATCGGTTTCGTCGTCATTCCACTGCGTTCCGCATCTCCACGATAGGTCGCCCAGTCGTCGGCTTCAGAGTCAACATCCACCAGGCTTGATGCGAAGGCTGGACCTTTTTCCAGCCGGCCTTTTTCCGAAACAGTTTTCGGAATCGGCCGCGTTGGCGAAAACGGAGCCAACGCGTTAAATCCAAACAGCTTGGCTTCCGGATAACACGCACAGTTGTGTGGTGGAGCGTACGTCAGTCCGTTGCAGGGCATCACACCGTACAAACAACCGCCGCGAACCCAGTGATGAATGTCCCAGTGCTCTTTTTCCGGATCAACAAATTCGATTCCCGTGCGCGACGGCATCAGAAAGTTATCGGTGGCCTTGGCGATATAACATCGGTGATGAAACCAATACGTATCGACATCGGGAGAAAACTCTTTCTTCACTTCGCCTGTGCGGGGATCTCGACCAGTAAACACTCCGCTGTCTTTGCCGGATGTTGTTGGCGCACACCAGACAAGACCATTCAGAACCATCAGATCCTGCGGCGACTGATAGCCGGAATTCGGATGCCTGGCGGTCCACAGTTCTTTACCGGTGGCCGCGTCGACGCTGACCATCTTGCCATCGCCGCCCGCATACAGCACGACATCGTTGTAGGCCACCATTCGCGGACCAAAGTTAAACGTGAACGACTTCCGCCGCGTCACCGGTTCGCTGTTCCAGGCGACGTCGCCCGTTTTTTGATTAAGAGCGATGACCTTTTCGCCGTCGTGAAAGTACACGTTGCCGCCGTTTGCAGAAAGTGTCAGCGGCGACACTTTCGTTTTGGTTGCCCACAGTTTTTTTCCGGTGGCCGCCTCAAAAGCCATCACCACGCGAGGCTCTTCGTCCCAGAACAGTTCGCGGACCTTCGCCTGGTCTCCAACGCGCCCATTGACCGGCACGTAATCCGCCAGTTCCGCCTTACCTTTCCGCACGACCAAAAACAGCAGGCCGTCCGTGTGTATGATCTCTTCTGTCGCATCGGTCCCTTCATAGGTTCGAATTGTTTTTCCGGTCACGGCATCCAGAGCGGTCAGAGGAGCGTCGTAGCTCAACGTGGCAAACACCGTGTCTTCTGTCGAAACCAAACGTCGCGACAGCTGCGTCGGACCGCTCTTCAGTGGCCAAAGATGACTCTGCCAATTGGCCATGTCGCGTTTCCACAGAATCGTTCCATTAAACGCATCACGCGCACACAGCTTCCACTTTGGAGGCAGCTGAATCGAAATGCGACTGCCTTCGTCCATGATGTAGAACATTCGCCCGCCAGTCGAAACCAGAGCGCTCATGCTGGCCATTCGGTCGTGATGCCGAGCCCAGCGAGGACTGCCCACCCACTGCAAATGGCGCGGCGGACCGACGACGTCGTCGTGAGCGACCGAATTCCCGCTGGCGTCATGCAGATAGTGCGACCATTCGTCGATGTTGTCCGGCCTTGGCTTCACAA
>CAYZYB010000130.1:0-8974 GCA_964481505.1 uncultured Planctomycetaceae bacterium
ACAAAGCACTGAAAGCTCGCATCGAACTTATCGAACTCGTGCCGCTTATCGAACGCATCGTCAACAGCCCGAAGTTTGCAAAAGATCTCGTCGTGGCGGCGGTCAAGGCGTCCGATGATGTGTCGGCAGAACATCGGCCGCAGGCGACTTATTTCTATAGTCAAATCGCTGCTGAAATGAAGCTCATTGTCGAGGAAGGTAAACTCTTAAAAGCAACACTTGATCAAAATCCGAAACCGCAACTCACCGTCGAAGCCATCGGACGACTGGGCTTAAACCAGTACGCACAGGAAGATTTCGAAGGTGCTGCTGAGACTTTTCGCCAAATGTTATCGATCCGCGGACTTGCCGGTGGCGAAATGGTAAACATACTCCGGCGGCTGGCTGCCGCGGAATCAAAAAACGGCAACTTCGATACCGCAATTCGAGCGCTTCAGACGGCACTTAAACAGTATCCGCAAAGCCCGTTACTGCACTACCAGCTTGGGGTCGCTCAGATTCAAAATGAACAACTCGGCGACGCCGAACGCACACTAAAAGCTGCAGTCAAGCTTGCAGAATCAGACGCGAACCTTGAAGCAGAAAGCCGACGCCTGTTAGGAATCATCTACTCTCAGGAAAGACGGTGGGATGAAGCCGTCACAGAATACACCACGCTGCTGGAGATACCGGAACTCTCGCCGGAAGACACGAGAAGCGCTCGTATGGCCCTTTCGAATGCCTACGTGCAGAAGGGTGACATCGCCAACGGCGAAAAGATCCTCGAAGAAATCTACAAGCTTGAACCGAACAGCCCTGGAGTCAACAACGACCTGGGCTATCTGTACGCCGAACAAAACAAGAAACTTGAGCAGGCAGAGAAAATGATTCGCATCGCTGTTGAAGCGGAACCAGACAACCCGGCCTATCTGGATAGTCTCGGGTGGGTACTTTACCGCCGCGGCAAGAATCAGGAAGCCGAGGAAGCGCTCACGAAAGCGAACGCGGACCCCGACTATCGGGATTCCACAATCATCGAACATCTCGGCGACGTTCAAAATGCCCTGAAAAAACAAAAAGACGCGGCAGAATCCTGGCAGGAAGCGCTGGACGTGGAATCCAAGTCTCCGAAGCCTGATGAAGAAATTGTTCAGCGACTCAAAGAGAAATTAAAAGCAGACGAAACGCCAGCGGCCGAGTAGCCTGGTGCATACGCTCAACCATGATACGCTGGATGCGACAACACACGCTTGATGGCTAGAGAAACCACATTTCGACAATCGGATGACGATGACGATCCGCTCGAAACGAAATCGAGCGGTGGTAGCGGCAAATCGCCACCTGACGTCACTGGATCGGCGTTCGACGACGAACCCAACCAGCCGGAATTCGACGAAGCCCTTCGTCCGTCGCGACTGGTGGATGTCATCGGACAAACGGCAGTGGTGGAGCGCATTCGGATTTTGCTTGAAGCCGCAAAAATGCGAAGCCAGCCGCTTGGGCATTTGCTGCTCGACGGTCCCCCGGGACTCGGCAAAACGACACTGGCCAGTGTCATTCCAAAAGAACTCGGAACCGACTTCCAAATCACCGCCGGCCCATCATTAAGTGCGCCAAAGGATCTGCTGCCCTACCTGACAAATGCCAGCGAAGGTTCGGTGCTGTTCATTGATGAAATTCATCGGCTGCCGCCTGCCGTAGAAGAATTCATCTACCCGGCGATGGAGGACTTTCGAGTCGACATCACACTGGGTGATGGCCTGAACGCGCGAACGATCAACATGCAGTTGCAGCCGTTTACCGTCATCGGCGCGACCACTCGCAGCGGCATGCTGACGGCACCACTGCGTGATCGCTTCGTCAATCGTGAACACCTCAGCTTTTATGGGATCGAAGAACTCACCACCATCGTCTGTCGCAACGCAGCAAAATTGCGAGCAACAATTAGTGAAGACGCCGCTCGCCAGATAGCGCTACGTTCTCGCGGAACACCACGCAAAGCAAACAACTGGCTGCTATGGACACGCGACTACGCGGATGCTCGTGCCGATGGAAACATCACGCTCGAAATCGCCGACAAGGCACTCAAGATGAAGGGTGTTGATGATCGCGGTCTCGAAGAAATCGACCGTCAATACATCGAAACAATCATCAATGTGTTCAGCGGCGGACCTGCGGGAGTACAGGCGATCGCTCACACAATGAATATCCCGGCAGACACCCTCGAAGACGAAATCGAACCTTATCTGCTCCGCGAGGGTCTGATTCAGCGATCTCCGCGTGGTCGAGTCGTCACGCCTGCCGGATGGACGCATGTTGGCAGGAAACCTCCAGAAGAACCGCCCCCCGCAGTTGACGGCGACGAATCGCAGCCGACACTGTTCTGAGGCAATCGCGAACAGAATAGGTCGGGCGTCTTTCTTTCGGCCGTAGTGCTCACGCGGTCGTTGACCGAACGTCCCATAGAGACTTTCGATCCATTCCGCGCGGAGTTCAGCCTGACGAAACCTGTCACGAAACCGTACGCAGCCGTCATGGGTGTTTTCTACTAACTTCCGAAGTCACTACCACGCGCAGGACTTCGGCGGCACATCACAGTTGGCTTCCATTAAAGCAGCATGACTAATCCAGACTACTACAATTTCGACGTCGTTGTTGTTGGCGCGGGGCATGCGGGAGTCGAAGCGGCGCTCGCAGCGGCGCGACTGGGAGCGAAAACAGCGTTGCTCACCATGAGTTGCGACACGGTCGCGCAAATGAGCTGCAATCCAGCCATCGGCGGTGTCGCAAAGGGACAGATTGTCCGCGAAATCGATGCACTTGGCGGAGAAATGGGACGCATCATCGATGCCACGGGGATTCAGTTTCGCATGCTGAACAGCGGCAAAGGTCCGGCGATGCACAGTCCTCGAGCTCAAGCTGATAAAAAGGCATACCAGTTCGAAATGAAGTGGCGTGTTGAGCAGCAGGAAAATCTTAGCCTGCGTCAGGAACTCGTCGAAGGCCTCGAATGTGCTGACGGACAGATCACTGGCGTCCGAGTCGCCGGCGGCACGATCTATCACTCGAAAAGCGTCATTCTGACGACCGGCACGTTTCTCAAGGCGATCATGCACACAGGAGAAACGAAATCCGAAGGTGGGCGTGCCGGAGAAAAAGCGGCTCACGGAATCTCCGGCCAATTACTGAATCTCGGCTTCGAACTACAACGCTTCAAAACCGGCACACCCGCGCGCATCAATGGTCGAACGATCGATTTTACAAAGTGCGAACGACAACCTGGTGATGAAGATCCACAACCGTTTTCGTATCTGACAGACAAAATCACGCAGCCGCAGATGGACTGTCACCTGACAGCCACCACTCCGGAAGTCCACGCACTCATTCAAGCCAACCTGTCGCGAGCGCCTATGTACAGTGGGCAAATCGAGTCCACGGGGCCGCGCTACTGTCCATCGATTGAAGACAAAGTCGTACGTTTCGCAGACAAAGGCTCCCATCAGATCTTTTTGGAACCGGAAGGACGCAACACGCTGGAGTATTACTGCAACGGAATCTCCACCAGCCTGCCGCGCGATGTGCAGGACCAGATGATTCGGCTTATCCCGGGGCTAGAAAATTCCGACATCATGCGTTTCGGTTACGCTGTCGAATACGATTTTGCGCCACCCACGCAGTTGCATGCCACAATGGAAACTCGAAAGATCTCCGGTCTGTATTTCGCTGGCCAGCTCAACGGGACAACCGGCTACGAGGAAGCTGCGGGGCAGGGGCTTTTGGCCGGAATCAATGCGGCGTTAAAGGTCGCTGGCAAAGGACCGTTTGTTCTTGACCGAAGCCAGGCGTATCTCGGAGTGCTGGTCGACGATCTTGTAACAAAGGGCGTCGACGAACCGTACCGCATGTTCACTTCGCGAGCTGAATACCGCATGCTGCTGAGACAGGACAATGCGGACCGTCGGCTAACGCCGCTTGGAATGGAACTCGGAACAGTTACCTCGGAACGGGCAGACCGTTTCCGTGCGTACGAAGAAGAGATTGGAAGAGCGACGACGTTACTTGCCAACACGCGGCATCAGGGAAACACTCTTGAAGAATGGATGCGACGGCCGGAAATCAAATGGACAGACGTCGAAAAAATGAGTTCACAAGTGGCGGAAGTTGAGGTTTCTGAGCGATGCAAACGCCACATGGAAATCGAAATTCAATACGCCGGTTACATTCGGCGTCAGGAAACGGAGATTGCAAAGCTGCAAAAGGTGGACAGCGTACGGATTCCGGAGACTTTCAATTTCGTCGGTGTTCCGCAGCTTAGGCATGAGGCTCGAGAGAAACTAGGCAAACTGCAACCATCGACCGTCGGACAGGCCAGTCGCGTCAGCGGAATCACTCCTGCAGATATCGCTGTCCTGATGATGTATTTGAAAGCGGGAGAAAAAACCGAAAACGAAACCGCAAAAAACACGTAAGACATTCGCACAAAACAACTTACACCCCCACCAATTCGATAAAACAGCGTTCAGGAACAGCTTTGCGTTCCGTTAAGTGCGGGAAGTTTCAGCAAATTCTGCAAGTATGTTAAGGCAGGCGATTTGCGTCACGAAACTCCCGTTGACCGACTTCTGCGAATAGATACAATCGGGGCTGTTGAGGAGCAAGAAAGCTAAGGGAACTATCAAGAGTCAGACGGTCTGGCGAGGTTCGACAGTTTGACTGTCATTCGCCAGTAATGGTTTTGTGTGACAAAACCGTTTAGCCTCAGCGAATGTTTCTTGTTCTTGTCGATACACGGATGGTGTCCGACTGGAGTCGGATATGCACAACTGCCGCAAGGCAGCTCATCGCTCATCACAGAACGGATTGTGAAGCATGAAGACAGTCTTTACGACGGGAGAAGCAGCGAAGATCTGCAAAGTGAGTCAGCAGACAATTATTCGCTGTTTCGATTCCGGACAGTTGAAGGGATTCCGGGTTCCGGGCTCTCGATTCCGACGAATTCCCCGCGATATCCTTTATAAGTTTATGAAGGACAACGGGATTCCCACTGATGCGCTGGAGAGTGGGAAACGGAAAGCTCTGATCGTCGATGACGATGAAGAGTTGGTCGAATTGATCGTCGACGCTTTGGAAGCGGACGGTCGATTTGAGACTCGTACTGCTAACAACGGTTTCGATGCGGGCATGATGGTAAAAGAATATCATCCTGACATCATCGTTTTGGATGTCATGCTGCCGGACATCAATGGCAAAGAAGTTTGTCAGCGAGTGCGGAGTGATTCTACTCTGGACGATGTTCGTATCATCTGCATCAGTGGCATGGTGGAACAGGACAAGATCCAGGATCTTAAAGAATCGGGTGCCGATCAATTCCTGCAAAAACCATTCGAAGTCGACCAGCTGATCGAACGAATTTGCCGTCTGCTGGATATTGAACAGCTGACCACATAGATGGGTGTAGTCGCAGAAAATTGCGAAGTTGGAAAGGGTGGCCGGGGTTGGAGTGAGGCACGAGCGAAATCCCCGGGGTTTCCTTCGCAAGCTCAGTCCAACCCCGGCCACCCATTTCAAATGCAATAATCTGCTACCACACCCTGTCTATTCAACAGCCTGCAGCGATTTGGAATTCCGCAGCCCCAACGCTATAAACACCAACAATCAATTCTCCAAAAGTAAATCAGGACTTCGCACTCCATGGATCTTCTCAAGCAGCTGACACAAACACCTTCTGTGCCCGGTCGCGAATCACGCATTCGCACAGTCATTCAGGACTACATCACAAAACAAAATCTGTTCGACGAAATCCACACAGACGCGATGGGTTCGCTGATCGCGGTCCGGAAAGCTCGACCGACCGACGGAAAGGCGGCAGAAACGCCAACAAAAGTCATGTTGGCTGCCCACATGGATCAGATTGGCTTTCTGGTTCGCCACATCGACGATAACGGTTTTTTGCGAGTCAATCCTGTCGGAGGCTTCGACACCCGCAATCTGTTCGCGCGCACGGTGCGAGTTTGTGGGAAGGATGGCGACCTTTCCGGTGTCATGAATCCCGGAGGGCGTCCGATTCACATTGCGACGGACGAAGAAAAGAAGAAAGTGCCACTCATCGGTGACTTCTTTATCGATCTCGGTTTATCAGCTGACGTTGTTCAGGAAAAAGTTCAGGTGGGCGACATGGTGGTGCTCGACGGACCGTTTCATGACGTGGGCGATTACGTCGTCTCGCAATGCCTTGACAATCGCATCGGATGCTGGGCTCAGATCCGCGCGATTGAGAACCTAACCCATCACAGTTGCGACATCTACGCGGCCTGGACGGTTCAGGAAGAAGTTGGGCTTCGCGGAGCCACTCCGGCATCGTTTGGAATTGCTCCAGACATCGGTGTCGCCTGCGATACGTCCCTGTGCTGCAAAACTCCCGGCGTGCCCGATGAAGATCGAGTGAGTGTTGCGGGCGACGGTGTCGCGCTGCACGTGATGGATTCGTCAATGATCAGTGACATCGGCCTGATCGAAGACCTCGAAGCCATCGCCAAAGAAAAAGGCATCAAATCACAGCGAGCCATCCTGCCTCGCGGTGGACAGGATGGAGCCGCTATTCAGCGCAGTCGCAGCGGTGTTCGCACGGTGTCGTTTGCGTGCCCGGTGAAGTACATCCACACGGTGACTGAAATGTCGCACCGAGACGATATTGAGTCGTATCCAGCACTGCTAACAGCCTGGCTGGAAACACTGTAATTTTACAACACGCATCCCAAAGCTACCCGGATCCACGGAGGATCGTTATCCTTTGCAAATGACTGGATTCATCGCCAATCTTCGCAGCAGCGTTCGCAAACGAATACGTGATACCGTCATCCGGCATTACAAGCGTTCCGGAGTTGTTCTGTTCAGTGATACCACTCTGCGCGACGGCGAACAAATGCCCGGAGCGACACTGGAGCCGCATGAAAAGCTGGAGATTGCGAAAGCTCTGGAAGCTGCTGGCGTGCATTCGCTGGATGCCGGTTTCCCTGCATCCTCAGAAGCAGATGTCGCCGCAATTCGCAGCATGGTGGGCGTTATCAAGCGACCGGTGCTGACGGCGTTGTGTCGTACTTTGAACTCCGACATCGATGCAGCAGAATCGGCCCTCAGTGAAAACCCGATGCGCAAACGTGGCGTCAGTCTGTTTTGTGGCACCAGCCCGCTGCACCGCAAGCACAAGCTGAATAAAAGCAAAGCGGAAGTCCTGCGGATCATTACCGATTCAATTCAATACGCAGGCAACGCTTTTCGGATCATTGCCTTCAGTCCCGAAGACGCCAGTCGCACCGAAGTTGACTTTCTGTGCGAATGTTATCGAGAAGCTATCGACGCCGGTGCCACGACGATTGGCTTCCCCGACACAGTCGGAGTTTTGACTCCCGAAAAAACTGCAGACTTCATCAAGGCTATCCAGGACAACGTTCCCAATCTGGACCGCGCTCTACTAGCAGTTCACTTCCACAACGACCTTGGCCTGGCTGTGGCCAATACACTTTCTGCAGTCAGTGAAGGTGCGAACGTGGTCCAATGCACTGTCAACGGCATCGGAGAACGCGCGGGGAATGCGTCGCTGGAAGAAGTTGTGATGGCGTTGGCACTGCATCCCGATCAGTACGGTCGGTCGTTTCGGATGGACACCACCAAACTGGCACCACTCTGCCAACTCGTCGCAGATCTCACGGGAGTCGCGATGACTCGAATGAAACCCGTCGGCGGTGCCAATATCTTCGCAACAGAAGCCGGGATCCATCAGGACGGTCTCCTGAAAAACCCGGACACTTATCTACCTTTCCGCCCGGAAGCTGTTGGAGCGGAAGGAATTCAACTGGTGCTCGGCCGACACAGTGGCCGCAAAGCGGTCGCTCACCGACTGCAGGAAATTGATATTTCACCCAGCGAAGAACTGGTTGCCGCCGTCGTTGAAGACATCAAACAGCAACCCAAAGGAACAGTTATTGACGACACGCTGCTAAGAAAACTGGTGAAGGACCGAAACGTTGCCTGATCCTGACCGAAGCGACCACGCAGAAATCTACCTGGACAACGCGGCAACCAGCTTTCCTAAACCGGAAACGGTTTACGCGAGTGTTGACACATGGATGCGGCGAGGAGGAATCGCCTTTGGGCGAGGTTCGCATGCTGCTGGCGACGTCGCCGCACAGATGGTAACCGTTTGTCGTACACGACTGGCGAAACTGCTAAACGCCGAATCCAGTCAGTGTATCGCATTCACATTCAACTGCACCGATGGCCTGAACCTCCTGCTGCGAGGAATCCTGCACCGCGGCGACCGCGTGGTGACAACGGACCTGGAACACAATTCCGTACTTCGCCCGTTGTCTCAGCTAACGGATCAACACGCTGTTGATGTGGTTCGAATCAGTTTCGACGCAGCCACCGGTGTCGTTGACGAAGATGCCATCGTTAAAGAACTGGCGAAGACTCCCACAAAACTCGTCGTACTGAATCACGCATCAAACGTCACCGGTGTCATCCAGCCAGTGAAAAGCATCACTGCCGCCGCCCATGCTGCTGGCGCGATCGTTTTACTTGACGCTGCCCAGAGCATTGGCCACGTTCCTGTCGACATACAGGATCTCGGTGTCGACATGATGGCAACGGCTGGCCATAAAGGACTATTGGGACCGCTTGGAACAGGAATCATCTACGTCCGTGAAGGGCTTGATCAACAAATCGATCCCGTGCGATGTGGGGGCACTGGAACAGCAAGCGAAGAATTGTCGCAGCCGACTGACATGCCAACAAAGTTCGAAAGCGGCAACATGAACATGCCGGGCCTTGCCGGGCTTGGCGCAGCGGTCGAATGGCTGCTGCAGGAAGGCGTCGAGCAGATTCATCGTCGCACACTCGAACAATATGATCAGCTTTGTTCAGGGCTTGCTGACATTGATGGAGTTGTCCTTGCCTGCCGCTCTGCTGACGTGGCCAACACTGGCATTATCAGCTT
>CAYZYB010000131.1:0-8968 GCA_964481505.1 uncultured Planctomycetaceae bacterium
GATGGAGATCGTCAACTCCCCATCTTTTTGTAAGAAAAATCGGGAAGTAGCATCCACCGACTCTTGTTTATCCACTTCCGAGTAGACGGTGGCTTTGGGCAATCGCCACCGTGCGCGGTCAATCGGCATCTTGTCGAAGGTCTCGACGAATCGAGTTTGGGCATTGCCGCTTGCCGAAATCAAGGCGGGGAGCGTTGTAAGGAACCAGATAACGACCAAGCGTTTGTTTGAGTTCAGCAGAACCGAAGCGTCAATTTTCAGTATTCTCGTGTTCAATTCAGTCTCCTCGCAGTCGTCTAGACTTCGCCCGGGTTATGGAGTTTGTCCCTCACGGTCCACCGTCGTCTGGCAAGCACCGCCAACCTATTACTGCTGCAATAGCGAATGGCCACGATCTTAACTCCTCGACTCACTCGTGCAAACTTGTCAAAGGCTGTCGACGGCTTCTATAGGCCAGTCCGAACGTGATAACGACTAGCCCCAGCAGCCCCCAACGAATCCATGTCAGGTATGACTGTGGTACTGGTTCAACCGGGAACAGCTGCGGTGCCTTCATTGAGATTTTTCGTAATTCAATTTCAGCGTGCGCATTTCCTTGAGGCAACCGTGTGCACCAAATTTCTGTGGCTATCAGGACTCCAATATCGGCTACGGCAGTTTCGGATCCAATAACGTCACCATCTTCAGACCTGATATCAAGATCCAATATTGGACCGTAGCGTGTCACTGTCCAGGTGCCGGTAGAAAAAGTCAGCGGGGTCATCGACTGTTCAGCCTTCTCTTTATCATCACTCCTAACTCGCTTCACGAGACATTGCTTGCAATTTGGAGAGGCCATGCAGCCGAACATTATCATTTTCGTTTCGGAATTCCGGAACAGGAAACGAATTGCAAGCCCATGTGCTCCGATCTCGGTTGGCTGATCGAGGCGGTGGATCGCACAGTGCAAGTTCATTTCAAAGTCGCCTTCAACAGGAACAAGTAACTTCACACCTGTGACTCGTCCAGCACTTTGGGTTGCTGGTTGAGTGACCAGCATGCCGCCGCCAACAAACCGAACTCGATCTTGAATGGCATTCTTTGCCTCCTGGGGCGACTCTGGAAAGTCTTCAACTTCATCTCGGTGACTGATCTCGATCTTTTGGTCGACTCGGGCTGGTAGCACCACGTTGACCAAGGGCTCACGAAGAACTGAATTGTCGAAAGGAATCGTCAGTGTTTCCATCGAAGCCTCAACCTCCGTTGGTTGAGTACTGCTTGAGCAACCATTCATCGCCAACGCGATCAAGCCAATGACAGCGGCGATACTGGCCCGAAATTTGCGAAGCTTTGTACCATTTTCTCTAAGCTGCATCATGTCCGCCCTCAAAGTTCACTTGCTTCGACCTCTCCGCCTTTCAGAGTGAGCGCTGCTCGCATGACATGCCAGTCGATCGAACTTGAAACAAAGCGTATTGAGCCGTCCCCAATCAAAAATTGCGCACCGCCTGCGTGTGCAGACCCCCAATGATTACGAAATTCCGCTCCTTCCAGATCGGGGACAATCCGGAGTCCCGTACGACTTGTACCTCTCGCTCCACCAGCGAAGATTGGTTCGTCCCAATACCAACTCGTCGATGTCTGTACAGTTGGGTCGAAGGCCTTTTCACCGATCGCAATCGTTTGCGACATCCCGTCAATTATGTCGCGTGTCCGAACATAGAATGGACGATTCGGTAACATTCTCCCGTTGGCGGCATAGTCCGTCTTCGACCACGCGTAGCCTGCGGAAACGTAACGACCATAGGCGTCGTCAACGGGTACATCAACCGGAGTACGACTTCGATCTGGGCAAAGGAACAAAGGCTGTGGTGCTCCAACGTCTATCAATTCGAAGGCGGCTTGTTGTTCCAAAAACGGAAGTAGCGCATAGGCCCAACTTCCGGTTTGATCACGTGGTTCTCGATCGGGCGATCCCACACCCCACTGAAAAATCGCAGCGGCAGCATAGTCTTCAGTCTCGATTGTGACTGGCATCCCCATCGGATCGTCGATTGTTGAGTCAGGCGCCGGGCCGCCGTTTCCTGGGATTAACTCGTAAGTGCTAACATGTAAGTGCAGTGCAATGCCGAGTTGCTTCAGATTATTTGCACAGCTGATTCGCCTTGCCGCTGCGCGTGCGTTTTGTACTGCTGGCAGCAGGAGCGACATTAACAAGCCGATGACCGCAATCACTACCAGTAACTCAATGATCGTGAACCCCGACCGTGACAAAGTGGAAGGGACGGCACGAGTTCGCCTTCTTGTGGGCGCAGATATCATAACTGTTGCCTCAGCTGTAAAAGAACGATCGAATAGTGGAACCTCATTGAGCATTCGGAATCAAAAATGGGAGCATCGTTGCCGCAGAAACGTGAATCGTCGCTGACTATTGCTTTCTCCTAATGCAACCTATTTTGGAAGATGTATCAACGAGGAACAACCTTTATCTAATCACACGGGACTCGGCATGGGCACCGCCCAATTCTCTTCATAGCCCGAATTGTTTGTTTTTTTTTCAAAGATGCCATGCCGATTCGTGCTCTCGGATAACTCGGATAAAAAGAATCCACTCTCCGGCGCACTCAAGAATCTATAGCAATTCGCGTATGACCGGGACCAATGTTCGTCGCTACGCAATGTCAGCACAACTTCAGTCTTCTGCTTTCGCAGGTAACTGCTGAACGTTTGGTCAGTATACACAAACAGCGGTCGAGAAACGTCGTTCTGGCGACGTGATCCCAGCGTTGCATAATAGCGATAGTCACAAACAACCGTTTTTCGACCAGCTACAACCCGCTCAATCCGCGGCTTCAAAGAGACCGAGTGCACAGCATCGAAGTGGTCATTGTACTTCTGGTGCCATCGTGTTGCCAGGAATAGTGTCGCAACAAGAGTGACGGAAGTAATGGTGTAGTAGGGCAGTAGGCGTATCGTTGGGCGCGATGACCTCAAGGAGGTAGACATAATGTACAACACAACACTGACATTGATAGCAATCAGAGCCAACGCAAACGGGTGATATTCGAGATGGTTGGGCCACCATGCGATCAATCCGTTTTCCCGAAAAGTTGTTCGCCATCCGTATTGTGGAAGCAACGCAATAATCGCAGAGGCTACAGCCAAGGCAGAAAACGCCACGGTGTGAAGAAATGATGTCACCAGCCGCCTGCTTGTCCAAGTGACGAGCGTCTTGTTAGCCGCAGGCTCGTGACGCAATTCGACCGGCAACTCAGATCGGTATCGCAGAAACCGAGAAATGAGTGATATTACCGTAATCATCGTAAGTAACGCAGAAGAAAAGCCGAACCTGACTGGATGGTATTGCAATTTCAACATATTCCGCGAGCCTATGTCGGTTTCAAGAACGTTTGGAGTGACAAAGTAAATCCCCATGCCGCCCAGCATGCACAATAGGACCAGAAGCTCTATGTGACTTTTCGTCCCATGGGTGCTAGGAATTTGCTGCGCGGTCGCATGACATGAGGTGTTGAATGAGTCTTGGTGCTGGTGGAGATTGCACCCTCGAAGTATCTTCACAAAACAAAAAACAGTCCGGGGAATTTCCCAACACGAGACTGCCAAGCAGAGACAGCGTCAGCAAGATGCCACCACAGGCAGTCCACGCTAATGCAAGCAGTGGGATGTCAGTCTGCTGCATTCCAAGTGCAAGACAAGTCTTCGCAAATCCCGGGCGCAGTTGATCCCATGGCCCGCTGAGCCCCAAAAGGGCAATGCCCTTGGGGTAGATAGGGGTTCCGGATATCAGAAAGTTTCGGAGATACCAGAAAGCTGTAAATGCCGAAAAACTAAGCAAGAAAACGAGAAGGGCACGGCTGCCGTATCGAGCACCATATTTGTGCATACCGACAGAAATCACAATCACTGCAACGACGACTGCATAACCAATCGCGTAATACTTAACGCCAGCAAGTAAGCCGACTGAAATGCCGCAAAGAGCGAGTTCGCCAAGGCGTCCGGACCGTATCGCACGGGCTCTGAACAGAGTAGCTGCAATGAACAAAGTTCCAACAGCGACGTCGTTTTCAAGTGTCCTGACTTGGCGAAGCACGACAGGGTTAACGACTGCCCCAAAACAAACCCAACGAGCAGTGGGTTTGTTGATCTCCAACTCGTAGCAAAGTGTAAGGGTCGCCGCAGCAAGAATTGCGATCACAGGGACATTTGCAAACTGTGCCCAGAAGTCGCCTGAAAAAGCCCCCGAAAAATAATATCCAATCAACTCGAGATTTCCCGGCACATACCAAAATGCCGTGCTGGTATCGGCAAGATCGCCGCTTCGAACCCAGTGATCAACCAGCGGAAGCTGATACGCAAGGGTATCCCAGTCGATGGGAAGTATCAGCAGACCAAACGCAATCACTTGAACAAGAACAAGTGATACTGTCCCAAAGAGCACAAGATCCATCCGTTCAGTTGGCCCTCGTTGGCGCGGGAAGCCTGGACGAAACCTCTGGATGGACAATCCTGCTATTGCCATAGTAGCCAACAACGTGAAGGGGTGCAGCAATCCGACCAAACTGAGAAAGATAGCCCCCAGAACAATCGCCGCCCAAGCCAAAAGGAGCGTTGCGGCGATTTGTACTGGCCTAACCAAAGGATCAGCAAAGCCACTGGCCAATTCGGGATGAACGCCGGCATTCGTGTCGTTCTGCGCCTTGCTGCTGCTGGCAAGGATTCTATTCGGCCCGGAATCCAGCAACCATACAGCAACTTTCGAAAACCCACGGGCCAACATAACCGTCGCAGTAAGAACCGCAATCGTGCTGACGAGGTCTAGTGCTATTTCGGTGGCTGTCATAGGTTATTGCACATTGCGAAGTCCACGACATTGATACTGTCCAACAATAACAACGCAAGCCGACCGGAATGAGGAGGACCCAATTATATTTCCTGTCCACCCTGAGAACCTTTCGACAGGTAGTCGCTAGACCTAGATCATCGCCGAAAACCGAGACGTCCAATCAAGAGAACGCCACGCCGACGAACTTCAGAATAGGCGTAAACGAAAGGCAGTCGAAGGGCCACTTCGATGAGTGATTCATAGACAAGCAGACGTCTAACGAGACCGAACCTCCCTCGTCTCCGATAGGATTTCTTACCAGCACTCGCGTTGGGTCTTTTTTCCTCGTCAGCTTTCAGGTAACCCCATTGGCTCAGGGTGTCATAGCAGCTGTCTTCGATCTGTCGCAATTGTCGTTCATCCAAAGGCGTTTTCGGGCTACCCTGAACTGCGCTCACTCGACCGACTGCGTTGCTCTTCCACTTTCCTTGATGAGGTGGGAAAAGTTCCAGATCGTTGAGTGGGCTAGGCTCCAAGCACTCTGCGGCGTGATCTGGATCCACATCGAGTATCAAAGAGAGGGAATGACGTTCAAATCCGGGCTCGTAGATGTTCCGCACCTTGGCGTGCATTGACAGTTTCTTAAGCAACGCTGACCTGCCTTATAAAAGCGAGTTTCGATGACGATAGCCCCCTTCGCCGTTTTGAAATTCGGAGAGTCCTACAAATGTCTTCGATCCGCACGGACTTGTCGCTGTGAAGTTTCTTGGCAAGTACCATGCGTGGCGTACCGGTCGGTAACGGTTTTCGACCACCGACTTTCCGGCTTTTTGTACAAATTGCTGGGTCGGCACGTCTATCGTAGATCATTGACTGTCTGGAATTGCGGGTTTTGAATCATTGTTACGACGCCTTGTGAAAATTCCATATTGATCTGTACTTTCCGACAAGATGAATCCGCTCTCGGGCGAATTAAGAAACCAGTAGCAAATAGCGTATGACTGCGACCACTGAACATCGCGCCGCAGGGCAACAACAACCTCGGCCTTTCGGGATTCCAAATACCTTTGGAACATCGCAGAGTTACTTGCAAACAATGGCCGTGAAACATCATTTTGGCGTCTGGATCCCAGCGTAGCGTAGTAACGGTATTCGCAAACAACCGTTCTCCGCCCCGCAATTGTCTCCCCAAAGGGAGCTGCCAATGATATTGGCCCAACAGATTCGAAATGATCGTCGTAGCTGCCGTGCCAGTGGTGCGTTAGAAGAAATGTCGCTATAGCTATTGTCGAACCGATTAGCCAGAACGCAGCGACAGTCCGTTTCTTGGAGCGTGAGCTAAACAACTGGAACAGCGCCAACCAAAGAACGCCAACATCAATCGTTGCTACAAACCACACAAAAACCGGGTAATCCAATCCGCTCGGTCGCCAAACCCGCAACCCGTGCTCAAGGAACTCACGACGCCATCCGTATTGCGGCAGGAGTGCAATGGCAGCAGATGAAAGTGCGAGCAAAGGGAGAGCCCACGGTCGCGAAAGCGTTAGCTGTCTGTAAACGAAAGTGCGAACACTGGAAGAATGATTACCATGGACCACCTCCACTGGCTTTCCGGTGGCCTCAGCCTGTGTTTGTTCGCTGCGAGAGAAGGATCGATAGAGTTGGCAGATAGTGTTGGTCAGAGCAATGAGCCCAAGGATCGCTGCGGAGAATCCGAATCGCACCGGGTGGTACTGCAACCTCAACATGTTTCTCGATCCTGGATAGGTCTCCAACACGTTAGGGGTCACCAAGTACACGGCTATGCTTCCCATTGCGCAGGTGAGCACGGCGATTTGTGCCCATACGTCGGCTCCTTCAGGATTTGGTTGGAATTCGCGATCTGCCAGCACGCCCCTGTTGGTGCCTAGACAAGAACTCTGTCGTGAATGGGTGGTCTTAGATCTAGCTAAACTCGCGAGAAGAAAGATCGTCCTTAACAGTATCACAAAAGGACTCATCAAGAGCGAAACGGTCAGCAATGTCCCTCCGTACAGCCCCCAAGCCACCAAAAGCCGAGGCAGATCTGCCCTTTGAAATCCAAGAATAAGACAAGTCTTCACGAAATCTGGGCGCTGTTCATCCCACGGGCCCTCGAGCCCCAACAAGGCGACGCCTTTGGGAAATAGCGGTGTTCCGGAAATAATAAAGTTTCTTGCGTACCAGAATCCGGCAAAAACAGCTATTCCTAGACCGAAGGCAATCAAAGCCCGACACCCGCAGCGAAGACCATACGCAGCCATCATGAGCAACGTTACAGTGACGGACACCACCGCTACGTATGCGATCGCGTAATACTTGACACCAGCGAGTAAACCGATTGCGATTCCGCACAGGATGAGAGAGGCAAATTTTCCTGTCTTGATGGCTCTGACGCCAAAAAGAGTTGCTGCGATAAAAAGGGCTGCGACAGCAACATCGTTTTCGAGTGTCCAGGCCTGACGGAGCACGATGGGATTCGTCACCGCGCCAAAACACACCCAGCTTGCTGTGGAGCGATGCAGCCCGAGTTCTCTACAGAGTGCGATTGTCGCGACTGCCAGCAATGCAATTACGGGAGTATTCGAAAGTGGCGCCCAGAAATCACCGGAGAACGCACCTGAGAAGAAATATCCAAGCAGCTCAAAATTCCCGGGAACGTACCAAAATGCGGTGTCGGTGTCCGAAAGATTGCCACTTCGGACCCAGTGATCGATCAGCGGAAGGTGGTAGGCAAGCGTATCCCAGTCTGTAGGCAGGGTAACCAAACCAAACATGATCACTTGGGTGGTTACCAAAGACACCGCGAAGAGAAGAATCTGATCTACGTGTGCTGCTTTGAACACAGAGGGATGGTGATCCCGGTATAGCCATCCCAGCGCGATAGAAGCAGTTGCGATTGCCATATGGAGTGCTACGGGGTGCAGCATTCCACAAGAATTGAGCAACATCGCCATCAACACTATCACCGCCCAAGCGATCAGTAGCGCCGCTGTTAGGCTAAGGGACCAATGAAATGGGCCGATTGTCTGATGAATTCTTTGCTGTCGCTCTTCCGAATGCGAACCGGGAGTCAGGATCGTATTTGACGTCACCGAAGGGCTGTCCGAACCGATTAGAAATCCCGACACACGTAAGGACGCGCGAGCGAGTAACGCAGTCACACCAGAAACGGCTATTGCAATGAGCAAATCATTTAGAATTTCGGCGATCGACATACAGGCACAATGTGAAACTCAGGTAACTCGTTGGATACGGAAGAAATCACTCTGTAGTTTGCAGTGTAGGGAGCACTCCGAAATCAGACTCTTCGTTCCCCCCTGCCCCCAAGACAAATAATCGTCGCCTCCAGCCAAAATGACGTATTACGAGACAAATGAAAAAATTGTTGCCTCCAAATAATTCGTCAAGCCGTATGACTTCGGAGACGTCCATTCAGGTTTTGACGCCGAATCGCGAAGCCACTCTGGCACTGCGCCGAAGGATTTCAGAATAGAGGTTTACGGCGGGAAGGTGACACGCTGTTTTAAGGAGTGAGGCATAGACTAAGATCTTACCAATAAAACGAACGGCTCCAGCCTTGTTTGGCTTGTGAATCGCTGACTCTTTCTGCTCGTTTTGCGGATGAACCTGTTCTCCTGACGACTTTTCAGCGGGTAGATACCCCCAGCGACTTAGGCAGTCGCCACCCGCGTCCTCGACCTGCCGCATCTGCGAAGAATCGAGAGCCCGCTTAGGGCCAGATTGGGCGGCCTCGACTCGACCGACCGAATTACCTTTCCAAGATCCCTCGCGAACCGGGTAGAGGTGCTCATCGTACCGCGAATTGGGTTCCAGGCAGTCCGCTGCGTGAACATTGTCAACTTCAAGAAATTCGAAGATGGACGCAATCGTTTTCTGTGAAGACTCCACAAGCTCCTCGAATCGCACAACACAACATTGATTAGGCTTCTCCGCGATCAGTTTTTCCAGCTGAGACATGTAGAAGGACCAGATTGCGCCGGCAGACCTAAGATCGCAGTTTAACCATGGCATTCTTGCGAGACTCTCTGCCACGTGATACCCATTCCGAACAAGCACGACAAATTTCGCTGACGGAAATAATGAGGAGATCTCGGGGGTGTAGGC
>CAYZYB010000132.1:0-8939 GCA_964481505.1 uncultured Planctomycetaceae bacterium
CATCGTGACCGTGCTGGCTCGATAAAAAATTGCATCTGCCGAACACGCATAGGTTCCGCAGCCGTGGCCGTCCGGCATTTTTTCCGGCAGTAAGCTTCCATCTCTGACAGATAAGACATCGGGCCGAAGGAAGATTCGGTCGCCGACGATCGCTGGCCGCATCATTGCTTTGCCGTGGTCTCCTTTTCCGCCGGGCCATTTTGTGGTTTGAGTCCAGCGTTCGCTACCATCTTTATCTGAAAAGGATGACACGCGGTAAGCTTTGTCGGCAGACGCGACAAGCGTTAGTTGATCGGCTGCGTGAGCCAGGTAGCAAACGACCTGCGATTTCATGGGAGCCAGTTTTTGTTCCCATTTCGGCGATCCGGTCGCTGCGTCGATCGCGACCAGGTGCAGATCGTTCCATAGTTTGGGGTTGCCGATTCTGCGATCTTTCCCGGCAAGGACTTCGGCGTTACGTGATTCCACAAAATACATGGTGTCGTCGCTGACCGTGATCGTTGAATTCAGCACGACGCCGCGACGATATTCCCACGTCAAATCTGATGACGCGGTGTCTCGGCAAAACAGCCGGTCACTGCAAATGGGAAAGGTGACTGATCCCGCTCGTGCATCGTACCAGCCAGCATCTGCGGCGCCCCAGAAATCGGTCCACGACGAACCCACTCGCACAGAGCTTCCGAAAAGTCGTCGGCCTTGAGTCGCCAGATAGCCCCACTCCATCGGGAAATCTGATGGTGCGTCGTTCGCCGTTGAGCGATGAACAACGTCTCCCGTGTTGGCGTCGATCTTCCAGCATTCCTGCTTGACAGCAATGAACAAAAAGTCGTCGTTCGCGCACCAGTTGCTACAGTCTCGCGGCATGTTGAAACGTTCGAGTTTCGGGATTTCCAGCGACCAGAGGACTGTTCCGTTGAAGGCATCGACCGCGATGATGCGATGTAGGCCCTGTAGAAACAGTCTTCCGTTTGTTGACAGTGGCGAAGGCTTTCGACCGCTGCGGTCTGCTTGATAGCGTGGCCCTGGGCGACCGACCCACTGAACCTGCAAGTCGTCTGCCGATTTTGCACCGCCCAGATGTTCTCCGGCGAATGCTGAATTGTCCGGCCTTCCGTACAAATGTGACCAGTTGCCGGATTCTGTCAGTGCGGGACGATCGTAGCGTGTCCATTCGCCATCCGACTGCATGACGACAGCGGCGCCACTGATGGGGCGTGCCTGACGGAGCATTTCCTTTCGGACGTTTTCATCAATACTGTCTGTGGCCACGACAAGATTGGCCCAGTTGCCGACGAATGGTAATTTCGAAAGTTGCGATACCTGATGAACAGCCACGCGACTTCCGTAGATGCCGCGTTTGATCAGTTCACTGCGAAGTTGTGCCGTGTGAACGCTGTCCGTTGTGGCAACAACAAATCGAAGCTGGCTGTTCAGGCATAGCTGTGTGAGGACCTCGATGTCTGCATTTCCGATGATTAGGCACATGCCTCGTTTGGCTGGTGTTTGCTGCCGTATTTGCTTTGCCAGACTCTTCGCTCGAGCTGTCTCATTGGTCCGCGCATTCGACGACTTCGGCGTGTTTGGTGGCGAGTAGTTGAAGAAATTGTCGCATTCAAAGGGCGATGTAAACAGAACCATGTTGCCTTTCTGAACGCCGATGCGATATTGGTACACGCTGTTGCGACTCAGGCCTGTTAGCACCGCCGTATGTTCGGTTCGCAATTCTGCGTCGGCAACCTTTTCTGAAAAGTCATCAATGCCGAATTCCAGCCGCGTTGGTTGAGGGGCGGCTGTATTCCAGCGGACGGTCGCCGTTTCGGGACCATTGAATCGGAGCCATGGGCCGGATGCGATTTTGGCTGTTTCGGTCATGGCCGGTATTCGCGACTTCGACTCATTGTAGCGTGCCTGGATTTCGCTGCTGGTCAGTGATGCGTCATAAAGACGCACTTCGTGGAGGGCGCCACGCATGCGAAAGTATTCGTCCTTGTCGTGGTACGCTCCGAATTCGAACCAGCCACGATCCGGATACGCGATGGCGCCAGATTGTTCTGCACTCTTTGCACACTCTTTACCATTAACGAATAGCCGCAATGTTGTACCGTCGTAGCTACCGACGATGTGATGCCATTGTCCTAACTCGAAGTCTTCGTCGGTAGTTAAATAGGTCAGCTTGTCGGGGCCATTTTCAGCGTTGACCGCAACGCAGAAACGGTTTTTGCGATAACCCAGCAGCCATCCTTTTTCGTAAGAACCATTGTCCTGAATGATTCCAGCGATGCTGCCCCAGTCCTGCGGCTGATCGACACGAGCCCACGCGTCTACGGTGAATTCTTTGGTTGGCAGATCTGCCGTTTTAAATTCCGGAGTCACCATCAATGATTGTTTCAGGCCATCGAGCTCAATCGCCTGATGCTTACCGACACTCGAAAACTGAGCGGGCTGCGCCAGTGTGACCGGTTTGCCGTGGAGAGCTTTCAGCTTCAGTTTCGTGACTGACGATCGTTGAAACGCCCAATGCCCCAGGAGGCGAGGATCGTTTTTCGGTGCGACATCGACAACTGAATCTACCATAGGTGTTTCTGCCGCAACCGTGATCGTGATTTCAGAATCGGTTCCTTCCTTTCCGTCTGCGGCGTAACACTGAATGGAGCCTGTATCGCTGCTGGCGAACAGCCTTTTGTTTGCTGCCGTCAGGCCAAAGACGCGCCCGTTTACATTCTGCTTCCACAGTAGCTTTCCGGTTGTTGCAGAATGAGCGGCCACCATACGATCGCCTCCAACAAAAAGGGTGTCGCCCGCTTTGATCATCGTGAACGGACATTGGCACGGAGTCTTCCATAGCACCTTGCGCTTCGTGAGGCTCGACGCGACGATTTCAGAATCGGTCAGCATCCACGACGTATCGCGATCGACCACAAGAGCGTTCCCACGACCAAGTCCGGCGATGACTTCTCGCGATTGCCCGCTGGATTGACGGAATCCTCCTTTGCGAGCGTCGGTGGCCGGGCCGTGCAGGACTGTTTCATCAAGCGATACGACAACGACGGATCCGCCGCCGCTCTTGACCATTTCGCCCATGTCTTTGCCGGTTTTGCGGTCGAACATCCGTGGAGCGACGCGCCCCTGCGGCAGCACAAGCATCTTCGACGAAAGCGCGGGAGCACCTTCCATGGTCCGACCTGGAAGTGTTCGGACGTAGTGCTGCGGTTTCGCGGTGCTGCCTGTTTTGGCATCCACCGCACAGAGAAACGAATCTTTCCACGGCAGCATGGCGCAGGCAAACCAGGCAGTGTCGTCATCGACAACGATTCCTGTTCGGCACGGCTGGTAGGGGATGAAACGGCCATTGTTTAGCAGACGGTGATCGGTGTTTGCAGGCGTGAATTTCCAAATGGCTTCGCCAGTGTTGGCGTTCACGCATCGAGCGTAACCATCGTCTGATCCGAAGTAGAGTCGTCCGTGTGACCAGGTGGGAGCCAGTCGAACGGGTCCGTCTGTCGTTACCGTCCATTTCTCACGACCGTCAGCTGCATTCAGGCAGTGAACGGAGTCATCGGCCGAAGAACCGAACCACACTTTGTCGCCCACGGCGATGACATGAAACACGGCGTCGTAGTTTCGCATCGACGGCAGATTGCGATGAAAGGCATACGCATCGTACTTCGCCGGTCCGGCCCAGGCTGTTTGCGGCGGTGACGGCGATTGCCACGTCCAGTCGAGCGACAGGTTTTCTGTTGGAACGGGATCTTTGGTAGACCCAGTGCGACGGTTGTCGTGTTGCCATACCGGCCAGTCGGCCGCAACCTGTTCTGCGACGATCAGAGGCATCGATAGGAAAAGGAAAAATCGCTTCCATAGCATCGCGGTGCACCTTGAATGTGTTGTAGCTCATGCGGGTGAATCACCGGAGGAGGGCGACGCCGTTGTCGTTAGCGACCTGCGTTTGATTGTTTTTCGACCGGCACCCATGCAGGCGAATCGTTGACGAGTTCCTGATAGCCTGCTTTGATCGCAGCGACTAATTCGTCGTGTTCAGTGATGTCGTTTCCACTGAGGTTGAAGATTTCGCCGGGGTCCGTTTCGATGTTGTAGATTTCGAAGTCTGTCAATGTTGCGGCTTTGGCTTCTGCTAGTATTGTCGGCGTCAGGTTTTTTCGCTTCGGGAATTCTCCGTTGTTGAGTCGTGCCAGCACTTTCCATTTGTTGTGCCGCATGGCGACTCGAGCATCGTTGATGCCGCTGTAATAGGCCCATACCAGAGGCTTTGCACGAGCCGGGAATTTGCCGCTGGCGAATAGTGGGGCCAGGTTTATCCCGTCCAGTTTGCGATTTTCGGGCAGTGGAATTCCGGCAAGACTGCAGGCTGTTGGTAGCAGATCGAGTGCGGATGCCGGAGCAGTGATGACCTGACCTGGCTTGATGCCTTTTGGCCAGTTGAAAATTCCGGCGACATGAAAGCCGCCGTCATGCGTGTGTAGTTTCTGGCCTCGAAGTGGTCCGGTGATTCCCCAACTGCGATTGGCACTGCGGTAACGGTTGAGTGTTTCCGGGCCGTTGTCGGCGGTGAAAACGATAAGCGTGTTGTCTCGAACGCCCAGTTTTGTGAGGGCTGCGGCCAGTTTTCCAACGGCCAGATCGACGTTGTGAACGTTGGCGTAGTATTGAGCCTGGTCGGGGTGCCACGTGACGCCGGCATACTGTTCGACGAGTTCCGGTGGTGACGCCACAGGTTCGTGTGGTTCGTGAAAAGCGAGGTACGCGAAGAACGGCTGCTTTGGTTTCTCCTTCACGTGTGCTGTTGTCCAGTTGACGACTTCATCCGTGGCGATTTGACAGCTGTAGCCTTCAATTTTTCCGACGGGCTTGCCATTGCGAACATAGTTGACTGGATTTTTGTGAGACGGTGCGGCGTTGTTTTGCGTTGCCAGCCAGTGGTCGAATCCCGCGTCGCCTGGTTGTGGTTGTTTGTCGCTGTTGAAGGCTGCGTTGCAGTGCCATTTGCCCGACATACAGGTTGCGTAGCCCGCTTTTTGCATCAGTTGACCAATGGTGATTTCTTCTTTCCGCATGTGGACCTGTTCGCGAGCGTCCGGGCGCGGTTTACCAGCGGGCGGAATCCAGTCGTAGACGCCTGCGCGGTTTGGACTGCGACCGGTGAGCAGCCCGACGCGTGACGGCGAACAAACGGGAGCAGTCGAATAAAAATCTGTGAATCGAATGCCACTGTTCGCCAGTTCGTCGATGTGCGGCGTCTGAATGTGTGGGTGTCCGTGAACTCCAAGGTCACCATACCCGAGGTCGTCGCACAAAATGACGATGATGTTTGGGTTGTCAGCTGACGCGGTGCCGGTGATCAGTAGAAGATGAACGAACAGGGCAGATGCTATGAATCGGGACATGATCGCGACACTTTTCGAGAAGCGGAGGGTTGGTGAATTTGATTGAAGCGTGCAGAAGACAGGCGTGATTTACTTCGTGACTTTCAGGAATTCCTGGTAGTGTTCTGCTACTTTTCCAGCCATTGTGTCGCCATCGTGGATGTAGAGGCCGTAAGTCAGCTGCAAGCCGTCATCGCCAGGCTTTAGTGTGACGGGTGACGCCTCTTCCTTGTTGTTGCTGTACTTTTTCGGGCCGAACGGGCTGATAGAGAACAGTCCGTAGGTCCGCACGTGATAGCGTGACTTGCGGAAATTACTCGGGTGATCCATCAGCGTAACACCGCACGTTTCGCCATCGACCATTCCGTAATAATCAATCCACGGAGTTGGTTTTCCCCAGCACTCATTTGCTCCCTTGAGGCCGTCGGCGTTTGTGACGAAGCCTCCCTGCATTTCTCTCATCGTGTGAGCCAGTCGCACGGCGAAGAAGCCTTCTTTGGTGTCGTAGAAGGTGACGTCTTTGTTAACGGCCGCGAGCGAAATGTGATAGGTGACCAAACGCGATGGATAGAATGTTGCTGTTGTGGTTTCTTTGAGCAGAGCCTTTTCGCCTTCCATCCACGTGTTATGAATGGTGAGTGTTCCGGAGCCTGACTTCTGAGACTCATGTTCGACTTTGTCGCACACGATCTTGTCCTCTTCATGCCAGAAGTTCAGTCGTTTGTCGTTCACAGAGTCGACCGACACCCAGACGCCTTTGTGATGAAAGTGGTCGGTTCCTTCTTTGGATGAACCCTGTTCTTTTTTGGTTGCGATGATGTCTCGCAGCACGTTTTTGCCGTTGGGAGCGTGCATGGGATACAGGAATGGTTTGTTCCAGGACTTCCCGTGGTTGAAAACTCCCAGGACTTTGCCATCGATCAGGACTTCAAGCTGATCCGTTTGTGTTGGTCGAAAACTGACGCCCGAACTTTGAGCATTCACGGAACTGGCTGTGAGTGTCAGGGTGGCGGTGGCGAACAGGAGGGCTTGTATTCTCATTTTGGTGTCTCAGGCGGGAAATTTGAGCGGCTTTTGGGATCGGGCACATACAAATGCTACCGCACGTGTTTCTCGGATACCACAAACTGGCCAACTTCGGTAATGACTTGATTGGGCGGCCAAAATACAATGCTCGGATTCCGGGCCAGGAAATCGCGACCCGCAGCGAATTGACGACTTCCGCCCGTGACTATGTTGTTGAACTGCATTTGAAGCCGTGAACACGCTATGGACTCAGAAAAAGCAGAAAACACAATGGAAGCTGTCACTCCACCTTCTCAACCGAAGCGGCAATGGCGTCGGGCGATGGTGACGACTTCGGTCCTCGGCGGAATGTTGTTTACCGGATTGGCACTTGCTCCGATCGTGGTGATGAATTCGTCGCACCGCGATAGTGTGTTGAATTCCAGGCTGGAAAAACACGGTGTGACGGCCACGTCTGCTTCTGGTTCCGGCAGTTGGTTGACGCCGTTTGAATTCCGCGATATTCAAATCACGGACGAAACTGGTCGCGTGCAGTGTTCCATTGAATCAATCCGCACCTCCAAATCGTTGATGGGGCTGATCTTTCACGGTGGCGATCTGGGAACGTTTACTGTAACCGGGCCGCAGTTGTCGATCGAAGTAGATGACGACGGCAATCTGCCGCTGAAACCACCGGAGAAAACTGAACAAACAGGGGAACCGAATCTGGCATTTGTCGTGGAGGACGCGGCCTTCAGGTTGGTTGCACCGTGGCGTCGGTTACCCGTGATTGACGTGAACGACCTGGATATTTCCGGGGCGATTGCCACAACGGAAGAAGGTCGCTGGTTGTCACTCGATCCCGTGCAGATCTTTGACCACGAAGTCTTATCAGATGCTCATACAGAACAGAATCTCGCATTGATCGCTCCAGTGCTGGCTCAAACGACGGCTCTGGATGGTGAGGTTTCTGTCATGTTGGAGGAGACCAGAATTCGCCTGGATGGCGACGAAGAAGAGCTGCCCATCCGAGTTCACGGGAATGCCATTTTTCACACCGTACAGGCAACGTTGCGGCAGGAATGGGCCGCTCAGGTGGGGCAGCTGCTTGGACAGTTGGCCGGTCAGTCAACCGATAGCCGATTGGAGATTGCTCGGGATTCAGCCGTGCAGTTTGAGGTTTCTGATCGAGGTGTGCATCATCAGGGGCTCATGTTTTTGCTTCCCGATCTTATGAATCGTGTGCATGTCGAATCGTCAGGGCTCGTCGGACTGGATGAAAATCTCGATCTTCAATTTGCTGTGCAACTTCCAAAGCCAAAGGCGAGTGGAGCCTTCATGTCGCTGGTTTCAAAAATGATTAGCAGCGCTCCGATTAAGCTTTTCGTCAAAGGCACGGTTTCCGAGCCGAAGCTTGAGGCTCCTCTCGGGCTTTCGGTTGTGGATCAGCTGTCGCAAAACGTGGCTCCGGAAACGCATCAGGTTCAGCCGCCGCCCGTCACCAATTCTGTGATAGATTTGATTGGCTCCGCCGCATCGCCGCCCGCTCCGGGGCAAGCCGAAGGTATTGCGGGGAATGTGCTGGATATCATTCGCGCGGCGAAAGAGGCGAAAAAGAATGCTCCACCCAAAGAGCCACGGGTGAAGAAGCGTCGAAAACGCTCGCTGTAACTCACACTTTGTGTCGAGTGCTTCCCAACGACGACGGAGCCTCTGTCAGCTCACGGGATTCAACACGCAGGAACTGCCGAAGTCGTCTTCTTTTACTGCGTGTTCTGCCTATTTTGAGCCGCTGGCCGTTCGATTTGTCTTGACCCCATTTCAAAAAATGCCGTAAAACCCTCAAGTCGAACGCCGCCTGGCGAGTACAGATCGCTGACGTTTTTCGACATCTTTCTCCTCTCAAATCTCCTCTCCACCTTCAATTGGCGTTCTTTTTTCTCTCAAAACGCTGTTGAAGTTCCCACCTCTCTTTCCTCTCAAATCGGCCCGGCGTTCTCACACTACTCTGCACGTTGCACTGCCACAATGCGGTGACTGTGCGCAGGGCAGTTTGTCATGAGGTCCGGGTCGGCCGAAATCTCCGGATGAACACTCGTCTCTTGAGAAAAAAGATCCTCCACGCCGCGGCGATTTTCTCGCTGGCAGGCTTAGCGGGTTGCCAAAGTGCGAATTTCTACAGCGCGGAGTCGATGCCACGCAGTCTCATGCTGCCCCGACAGTCAAGTGCGCAGGAAGCCAACCTGACGAACTTCACAAATGTTACGGGCACGAGTTCGGAAATTGGTGCCGGTGACCGTTTGGAACTCACAATTTCCGCGAGCCTGAATCAGGACGATCAGATTAAGATTCCGTTCCGAGTCGGCAAAGACGGAAACGCATCCATTCCACAGATCGGCAATTTGAATCTTGCCGGTATGGAGCCGGAAGCTGCCGAACACCTGATTCGCACTGAAGCCATCAATCGTGGCCTGTTTCATAACCCCAGCGTTACGCTGGAGGTTGCTTATAAAAAAATGAACAAAGTTCGTGTGTTGGGTGCTGTTAAAGAAC